>JBHLJZ010000007.1:0-46889 GCA_048887165.1 Candidatus Hodarchaeota archaeon
TCTTCAATACTACCTTTCACTTTCTCTTCAAAAGCAGCATATGCAGCATTTATAGTATAAGTTTTCAGAGCTTCTTCAATAGATATACACTCTTCAACCATTAAACCATTTCGGTTAATTAACGCATGCAAACCTAGAATTGGATCCGGATCTTCAATTGGGCAATCTGATCCAGATGCTAAAACTACACCAGCATCAATAATAGATTTAAATGGATAAGTATAGGTCAATCGTTCTTTTCCTAATCTTTTCTCTAACCATGTATATTCTGAATTTAAAAACGGTGGCTGACAAGAAGCAATTATACCATATTTTCTCATATCTCTTATTACATCATCCGTAAGCATGGAAGCGTGTTCAATTCTATGCCTATGATTTTCTCTTGGAAATTCTTTCAAAAGTTTTTTATATAAATCAACAACAATTCTATTTCCTTTATCTCCTATTGCATGAATACAAATTTGAAATCCGTTGTTATGTGCGATTTTCATCTTTTCATAGATATCAATTTCATCAACTACACAGAAACCACACATTTCCGGAGCATCTGCGAAAGGTTCGTGCATACAAGCTGTTTTAGCTCCAAAAGTACCATCTAAATAAAGTTTTAAGCAATTTACTTTAAATTTGCTAAAATCTGTACCATCATCGAAAGGTGGTTTTTTTAATCGCATTAATTTTTTTGGTCTATCGGTGTTAATCAATGCATACCAATTTTGAGGTATTATATCTTGTACACCACGATATATCGACATTTCAACAGCACCAGCTCCACCAAATTCTCCCCTTGTATCCGTACTGAGAATACCATGAAGTGACGTTATTCCCTTTTCAGTTAAACTTTTAAACGCTTGTTCAGCAGCACTTTTAATTTCTTCAGGACCGGGGAATGAAATTTTAGATAAAATTAAGTCTAGTGCTTTTTCGGATATAATCCCTGTTAATTCACCATCTTCATTTTTCCTTATTTCACCACCTTCAGGAGCAATTGTGTCTTTCGTTATTTCTGCTAATTCTAATGCTTTTGTATTTGCAATTCCAATATGGCCATCATAACGCATAATAAATAAAGGTTTATCTGAGGATATTTTATCTAAATCCCATTTAGTGGGTAAAACTGGTTTATCGAAATTTTCTTCCTTTAAATTAAATCCTATACTTAATTCATTTCTTTTTTTAGAATCGCAAGCGCTTTTAAGCACTTTTTTTAGCTCTTCAAGGTTATTAATATTAGTTAGATCAGGATTCAGCAAATAAAAAGCATAAATTATAGGGTGAAGATGGCAGTCAATAAAACCAGGTAACATAGTATTACCATTCAAATTAATTAGAGCATAATCTTCTCCCATCGCAGCTTTTACCTCTTCCAAATTTCCTACAGATTCGATTAATTCTCCAATAATACCTACAGCGTCTATTAATGGTTGTTCATCATTAATTGTTATTATAGGTCCACCAAAAAAGATTTTTCGTTCCAGATTTTCATTACTCATAGAAAAACTCCAACTTATTCATTAATTTAATTTAAATTCGCTCTAAAATAATTTAAGTCTTTCTTTATGCGTTAATCTTCTATTAACTAAATGGTTTTTTAAATCAATTTTGAATTTTATAAGTGTTTATAAGAAAAGTTTAAAAAATTTAGATTAATTCTAAGGATTAATATTAAAAATGAAATATTTCTGATTATTTAATTTGGCGAAGGGAAAATGGTCAAAAAGTCTGACTTAAAGAAACTTAATTCTATTATGCAGGAAGGAAACAAATTTAAGAATGAAAAAAATTACAGTAAAGCAGTTGAAAAGTATCTTGAAGCGTTATCTTTTGTAGAAGAAAAAGTAAAAGATCCTGAAGATCGATTAGATGAGAGTCAAAATATACAAACTCAAATAGATCAGGTATATTCTGTTAAAATTATTGATATAATTGAAGCTACTAAAGTAATATTAAAGCAAAATGAGTATGATAAAGCGTTAAAGGTTTTTGATGAAGCATTGAGAATTGCTGATAAAATTGAGGATCCAGAGTTAAGAGAAAATGAAATAAAGGATATCAATGATTGGATTAATCAAGTAAAACTAAATGAGTCAATTTTTAAGGCTGAAAGATTAAAAAAGGAAGAAAGATTTGAAAATTCCATTGACCTTCTTAAAGAGACTTTAAATAAAGCGCAAGAGATTTATAAAGATAATCCTAACCATGAAATTATTATAAAAATCAAAGATGCATTAAACCAAAATTATACAACTCAAATTCATTTATTAATCGAACAAGGCAATAGTTTAAAATTTTCGGTAAAACCAAATGAAGCACTTGATATATTTAAAGATGCTCTCAAAATAACCGACAAACTTTTCGAGTCAGAACTTAAGAACACCGAAATAGCTAATCTAAAAAATATGATTAATCAACTTTATTCTGACTTTATTAAGCCAATAATAGAAAAAGGTAATGATCTATTAGAACAAAATAATTATAGTGAAGCTAACAAGGAATTTAATAAAGCTGTAAATATTGCTGAAAAGATGTTTGAATCAGATCAAAAGAAATTGGAGATGGAAAAAATAACTACAATTGCATCGAGAGCTTTAAATCCTATTTATGCTGAAAGAATTAAGCCTATTATAGATGAAGGGAAGAAATTAACAATTAAAGAAGGATTCGAAAATGATATTACAATTGTGAATAAAACAATTAAGCTGTATAAGAAAGCTTTAGATATTGCTGAAGAAATGACTGAGTCTTCTCAGAAAAAACTTGAAATTAAAAATATAGGTGATCTAATAAATAAAACCTGTTTAACTCGAATCAGCTTATTAAAGGATAATTATTTAAGACATATTGCTCAAAGAAATTATGAACCAGCAATAAATGAATTATATGCGGCAATTAGTATGGCAAAAGAAATGGCGATTCCTGAAGAAGAAAATCAAGAGCTCGAAGCATTAAAGAATTCAGTTAATAAAGCTTATTCTTCTCAAATAGATGATATTTTGAAAGAAGGCACGGCTTTATTGGAACAAAAAGAATATGATGCAGCATTAGAAATCTTTAAAAAGGCCTTAGCTATTACAAATAAAATGTATTTAACTGAAGAGATGGAAAAGGAAGAAAATAAAATTAAAAGTTTAATTTATCAAGCAGAATTAAAAGATCTTGTTGGACGGGGCGATTTATCTGAAGAACAAAAGAGATTCGAAAGAGAACTCGAAAAATTAAACAAAAAAATGGAATATGCTAAAACTATTGATGATTTAGATCGCAGATTTGAAGAAATGAATAAAATTAAATTATCTATTGATGAAGTCCATTTTTCTGAAATTAAATTGTTAATAGAACAGGCAATTCAATTTGCTGATGAAGAAAACTTCAAGGAAAGTTTTGAATATTTTGAAAAAGCTATGAGTGTGAATGACTTAATAGAAAGTTCTGAATATAAAGATAGAGTCCCAATTAAAACAAAATATAAAAAGGTTTTAATTAATAAAGCTAAAATTGGAATTAAAAATAAGAGATATGACGATGCAATAAACGATTGTAATGATGCTTTAAAATTAGATAGTACATTTATTGAAGCATACTTCACAATTGGAATTGCTAATACGCTTAAAGGAGATTTTGATACAGCTATTAATACTTTTAAAAAAGCACTTGATTTGAGTAAAAATCACGCGAAGTCATGGAACCACATGGGGATAGCATATGAAAAGAAAGGTGAGCCTGATAAGGCTATCGAATCTTATAAACAAGCTGTTGAAGTGGAACCTTTATATGCGGAAGCATTTTACAACATGGCAAACGCGTATAGAACAAAAAAAGAATATGATAGAGCTATTGATAATTATATAAAGGCGACCGAATTAGATCCGTTCTTAGCTCATGCATGGCTCTTTATGGGATACACATATTTAGGCAAGAAAGAATATTTCAGGGCAATTCAAAACTTTGATAAAGCTTTTGAAGTAACACCAGATTTAATTAATGAATTTGGAGCACATGTTAAAGATTTTAAAGATATAGTAGCAAAACTCGAAAATAAGTTATCTGATAAATTTGCTAATAAATACTGATAATTTTTACATTTAATTATTAATTTTTACTCTAATAATAAAAATTTAAGAAAAAAAAAGAAAAAATCGGAAAAGATTTAAATTTTACAAAAGATTGGAAGCATATTGTTTAACTAAGTAATCGATCTTTTCAGAATCTAATTGTTCAATCTCGAGTTCGGGACACATATGTTCTAAATGGCATAATAATTCATATAAACCATCTTCAGCGTCTTTTACATTTACTGAATCTCCTGAATTAATTACAATGGATCCTAGTAAGTTTTTTGATCGTTTAAAAATGATTAAATTATCACCAATTTTTAATTGATCTAAATCAGATTTGAATGATTCTTTTACGAAACTATTAATTGCTGCGAATAAACCCCCTTGTAGAATATCTTCATTTGAAGAAGAAGTAAGAGGGACGCCTCCTTGATTGAATACTGTGACTGCTTTGGTGCTAAGTTTTTTAGTGAGTTGTTTTCCAGTTAATTTATAGTATATTTTCATAAATGCTTTAACAATACCATATCCAGTTTTACATGAGATTGGAATGATTTCAAATGAAGGTAAATTCCTTAAATCTAAAGCATCAATAATTTCACTAATTTGCGCTACAGGTTGAAGGTCATATTTATTCGCTAATACTATTAGTGGTTTCTTCTTAAAGATGTCAGAAAGTTTCCACAATTCATCTTTAGCTTCATTAAATCTCTCCCTTGCATACGCATCAATCATAAAAATCACACATTCAGCTTGAGATGCTTCTCCTAACCATAAATCTCTAAAGTCTTTTTGACCCCCAAGATCCATTAGATCCATACGAACACCTTGTACTTCCATTGTGGTCATTTCTTTACCCATAGTTGGTGTGTGTTCAATGAAAGTTCCATTCTGAAGAAATGAAACCATTGTAGTTTTACCAGCGGAATCTAAACCACAGATAACTACCTTCTTATCTTTTGAAAAGACTCTCTTTAAAATGTTTTTTACTCCCATTTTATTTCACAAATTATAATCTATAGATTCAGAACTCTAATTATAACTTAAATTGTATATAAAATTTGTTACATAAAAATACAAATATTTAAGGCTTTTTTTGTTCTATTGACACAAAATAGGATTTTTTACCACAAATGTTGTTCAATATTTTTCAATTAGATATATGAGATAATCTAATATTATCTTATGAGAATAGTACGGTATAAAAAAATAGAAAAGATTATTAAAAAAAAATTGATTATGATTTATTCTTTAACAACAAACTTTGCGATCCAAGTTCCCATAATTTTTTGTTCTTCTTCTTGATTTAGAAATATGTATTTTTCATAAAAGCCTTTACTGCCTAAGACTAAAGTGCATGTCGCAACTACTTTAAAAATCCCTACTACGAATAAATTAGGCATCATCTGGCCAGAACCCCATATTAAGAAAAATAGACCCATACCGATGGCAAGACCATTACGGTTTCTTTTTCCATCTCTTAAAAGGATGTATGCTGGCCCATAACTAAGAATCATAGCATATATAATGAATGGCATAGAATTATCTATAATTATATTTCCAACTATAAGATAGAATGTTATGATAAATGGCAATGAATAAAGTTTTACTAAAGCACGTAGGTAGAGCATAAATTCAAATTGAATAATAAACAATACATATCCAATTACATATCCTATTCTTAAAGAACTTATAAATTTAATATTTGTATTAACATCAAGTAATCCTGCTATAGTTTCAAAAAAAGCATGGCTAATTACTGCAACAGTATAAACGATAACAGCCATATACATTCTATTCTTACTGTCTTTCCATTTCTTAATATTCGGAATTAGGGCAACAATACCTAAAGCGACTATCATTATTTCTGGTATTACTAGTTCTAACTGAGCCATTTTATGAAATAACCTCCTCTTTGAATGGTTTGAAAAATCCGAGAGCGAAAATCAGAACAAAAATATTATATGATAAAATCACTATCTGGTTAATAAAAGATACTTCTATTATTAATGTAGAAAATGCTAATGTGAAAAAAATAGCCATACCAAATGCTCCATTATCTTTAACACGAAAAGTTGTAAAATACATAAATCCAAGGCTACATATTCCTGCTATCAATATATACATTTCAATCCATGCATCAAATCCAGTTAAATAGTAAAAAATTACCATACCACCAAATAAGAAAAGTGAAACAAGATATAAAGGCTCCCATTTATTAGCATAAAAAACTAGACTGAGTCCTATTGAAACCATCGTACCAATTAATATAGAATATAAATTTACACTCTCTATATTATACCCAAATATTTGACCTATTATTGGAAACAATGAGAGTTCTACAATATATTCTAAAATACTCATTGTTGCAAAACAGAAAAATATGCCGAAAGTCATTAAACGAATATAGTTATATTGGCCTGTAGATCTCTTCTCTTTAATTACTTTTCTTCCTAAAATTAATGTTGCAAAGGGAATAAGAACAGCACTAAGTAAGTATCCAAGTTGCCTAATATTTTCAAGTAAAATATCTTCTACCATTAGAAAAAACTCCCCTTTAATTTTGGTTTCTCTTTGAGTATTTTTGCTTTAATATCTTTAAAGATTCTAGAAAAATCAATTAGTAGATCTTCGATTTGTACATCGATTTCTTGATTCATCCCATTATAAATAGCATTATGATATTTTGTTAAAATCGCTTCATTTAATAAACCCTTTGTTTCTAATTTTTCTACGAGTTCTTTTAAAGCTGGTTTGTATATCTCAACTTTATCACGTTTATGTAAGAGAACTGAAAGTGAAAATAAATCGTCTCTATCAACTTTCTGTTGAACTTTGAAAATATATGACAATACAAGATATTTGTTATAATTATCCTCGATAAAATCTCCAACTTTAGCTCCAATAGGAAAACATTTCTTAAGTATATCAGTTTCCTCGCCGATTTTTGATACAGAGGGATATGAACTTATTATTTCAGGATTAGACCCCACAAATCCGCCTAATTTTGACAAAATTGCATATTCAGTCGCCATGATTAAAACCTACTTTTTGATTTTTCATTATAGGTAAAAAATACCTTAAACCAAGATATTTTTGATATTTTGTATAAAGGTTAAAAAGAAGGAGAAAATCCGAACTTAAATATGATTTTTTTTCCAAAAAATTTTGTTCTGTTGTCACAAATAGAATTATTTACACACAAAAATCTGATGAAAAAAGGATAATTTACTTCATCATAGCTTTTAAAAATTTTGGCCATAATATTAACTTGGATAAAGCTGGAAGAGCTCCAAATAACTTTTCTCCGACCCATCGGTCTCTATCTGTGTCATAATTCCATAAATCTTGAATCATATGTGCTTCATAAACATATTTTCTAACAGTTTTATTAGTATTTAACAAATTGGTATAGGTAGTCCAAAGGGTCTTCGAATGTGATTCACCACTATAAAATAAATATTCACACGCATCACCATTTCTAAAATAACCATCTAATAGATTTCTTTTAATCTCTTGATCGTATTTGCTTAATTCCATACTAGTAAAATTACTCTCTTTTTTAAATAGAGGTTCAATAGTTTTCGCAGCAACATCAGCACTCAACAATCCACATAAGATTCCTTCATAAAAAAATGCTGTAACTAAACCTGCAGCTTCACCTAAAATAAGAACCCTATCTTTTGACAAAGATTTAATTGGGTGTTTTGAAATATCTCCTGTAACAAATTTACTTGTATCCCATTTTAATCCTTTAATAAATGGTTGAATTTTCTGGTAATTTTTCAAAATTCTGTTTAATTTCTCCTTAAGTTCATTCGGTTCCTCTTTATTCCCCAAATATCCCGTTGAAATCCTTTCCTTACCAACGTTAAAAAAGAAGGGACCGTTAGGGCTTATTTTTGGATTCAAATGAAACATATATTGAAAAGTAAAATTCTCATTTAGCAAATCTTCATCAGCCCAAATATTTGTATAAATTCCTGTAAAAGAATCGGGTTTTTCAAATCCTATTGATCTTTGTAAGTCAAAACCCCGAGAACCAGTTGCTAACACAAGTAATTTGGTTTTATAAGATTCCCCTTTACTATTAATAAGCTCTATGTAGTCATTATATTTATTTATCCTAGTGATTTTTTCGTTAAATTTCGCTATACCGCCATTGTCTTTAAATTTCTGTATCAGTTTTTCAATAAAGACTTCTGTTTTAGATATTTTACCTAATGGTGCTCCGAACTCCTGAGAAGATAAAAGCCCATTATATTCTTCACTTTTATAATTCAATTGCAGAAATGGACGAGGAAAAATATCTTCATTATTCCATAGAGTATCATCAATGTAGGGTTTATTATGTTCAGCGAATATATTAGTCCTAACTGGAATTCCTGCATCATAGTCTTGAGCTTCAATGAGAAGGGTTTTTGCGAATTTAGAAACTTTATTCACAAAAGAAGAACCAGAAATTCCAGCACCAATAGTTATAATATCATACATAATTAAGATTTTTAATAATAAGAGATAAAAAAAGGTTATTCTTCTAGTTCAAATCAATGAAGTTAATTCTTTTTATTTAATTTCCTATATTATATTTTCAATTGTTCTAGAAAATTTATCAAGATTTATTTCTGCCATACCAAATGGAACTGTTGAATCAAATAATACTACGAACAGTAAAGGATCTAGTTTCCATGGAATTCGAATTATTTTTGAAAATACTTTTTGTTCATTTTCTAAACTATAAAAAGTTGTGTTAAAATCTCTGGAAACAGTATAACGAATTTCTAATTCCTTTAAAGATGATAATAATATATCATGAGGAAGGGAAGAGTATATTACCTTTCCGTTTATATTCATTAAAGCTGCTCCTATTATTTCATTTTCAAAAACTAAATTATTTATTAATTCAATTATTTTTCGATAAAGGGGTTGACTTAATACTATGTCTTCTTCTCCTGTAATTACTGAATCAATTTTTTTATCGAATGTTGTATTATGAATTTCTTCGGAATCTTCAATTTCATTCTCTTCTAAAAATTCATTGAAAATTTCGGTTAATCTTTCAAGGCGTGAATTTACAAATAGCAAACTTGTACTTGAATCAGACAACAGGGTAAAAATATAAGCATTGTGTGTTTTAAATACGAATCTAAACCCACCCATCTCCAAAACTTCAGGAGTTTGTTTCGATATAACGTTCTCAGAAAAGGAAAAGATTGCTGAAAAAAAAAGGAGTTATCAAATTCGCCTCAATGTTATCAAAGTCTTTTGTAAAATTTCTGGAATAGATGCATACTCCTGTTTTCTGCAGAATAAAAAGTGAATGAATGATCATTTCAAAGATTTTCTGTTGTTAGTTATAAAAAATTAAATAAATACAATCTTTTAAGTATTTTTAAAAAGAATAGATGGATTTTTAGATTATAAATCAACAAAAAATTACGAAAAAGTTTTCTATTCTTTTCTTTTGTTATAACTTTTTATTCATAAACATGAGTTTTAAATAGAATATTTAATAATTTTTAAGTAAGGTAAGTTGTTTACACAACTATCACAACTTTAATAATAACTGAAAAAACTGAAAATTGAAATGTCTGATAATGATTTGGAAAAGATCCGACACAAAAAAGCAGAAGCGATGTTAAAGAGTCAGTTAATACCTAAAGAGATCGTAAAAGTAAACTCTGAAGAAGAATACAATAAATTAATAAAAGATTACCATGACAGAGTTATAATAATAGATTTTTGGGCAATTTGGTGTGGACCATGTCTAGCTTTTGCTCCAGTATTCGAACGACTTCAACAAGAGAATTCTCAAGATTTTATTTTTGTTAAAGTAAATGTTGATGAAAATCCTTCCATCGCACAAAAGTACAGAATTACAGGGATTCCAACTACTTTGTTTATCAAAAATGAAAAGGTCATTCATAAAATTGTTGGTTCAGTGAATTATGAATATATGCAACGAATTTTTCAGAAATTAAAGTCTTTTATTTAAAAATTTTATTTTTAATTTCTTTTAATTTTTTATGAATAAAAAGGTGAACCATATGGAAAGTATTTCTGATCAATTGAAAATAATGGTTGATGATGAGGAAATCTTTAAAAGTTCTAAATTATTTAAATGTATTCTAGGTTTAAATGAAATCGAAACTAATGTTTTCTCATATTTATTGAAAAACGACAAAGTAAGTACATTAGAACTTACAAATGTTTTGAATAAAGATAGAAGTTTAATTCAAAGAGCATTGCAAGCATTAATAGACCGTAATGTAATTTTAAGAGAATCGATGTCACTAAAAGAATTTGTTGAATTAAAAGGAAAGGAAGAAAGTCATAAACGGGGATATCTTTTTGTGTATACTTCTAAAGATATAGCTGAGATTAAAATTCAATTTAGAGAGTTACTTGAAAAATGGTATCATTCAATGATAAAGTATATTGATAATTTAGATAACATTTTTGATTGTTTTGAAAACAGTGGAGAATTATGTTAATATCATTATGAAATTTTGTTAAGTGAATAATTTCAATCTTTTTATAGAATATTATTTAAATTAATAGTATGGAAAATAATTCTTCAAAATTGCCCATTTTATCAATCGTTTTACTTATTACAATAGTTACTTTAATTTATACAGTTTCAAACATGGTTTCACCGAATCTTCTTATTATATCAGCTTATTTTGGTTTTGGTGGAAATACTACTCCATTAGGAACCCTTGTTTCTACATTCACAATAATATCAGGACTTACTATGCTTTTATTTGGTTATTTAGCTGATAAGTTAATAAGAAAATGGATTGTTCTTATTGGTACTTTAAATTTTTCAATTTTTGCATTTCTAACTATTTTGGTTCCTTCAGGTATTTCGGGATTTTTTCTATTTTATTTTTTGAGCATTATGACAGGAATAGGATTTGGAGCTTTAATACCAAATATTTTTTCTTTGATTGGGGATATTGTGACTCAAGGAGATCGCTCAAAAGGATTTTCATTCTTTTCTATTTCGACATTAGTGGGAGGAATTGTGGGGGTAGGATTAGCAACTTTTACAGGTACTATAGATTGGCGTCTTTCATATTTTATTATTGGTATTTCAGGTTTTATTGGTTCATCTTTGTTCATTTTTTTCAAAGAACCTTCCCGCATCGGCAAAGATTATTCTTACTTGGTTCAAAGAGATGCAATTGATTATACTTATAGAATTAAATTTTCTGATCTAAAAGTGATTTTTAAGAAGAAAGCAAATGTTTGGTTAGCAATTAATTTTGTCGATACTATCCCAACAGGAATTATCTTATTTCTTTTATTTGCTTATATGGAAGATTTTCATGGAATTCCCGCTGACGAAGCAATAATCTACTTATTATTAATACTCCTTGCAACATTGGTTGGAACAATTGTTTTCGGTTTTATTGGCGATAAACGGTTTAAAAAAGGTAAAAAGAAAACAAGAGTAAAGCTAGCTATTTTAGGAAACCTCTTACCCATCCCTTTTGTATTCATTTCACTTATAATCCCATTTAGAGCTCCTAATATCTTCCCTGGAATTCTAATAATGTTAATACTTTTTATGATAGGTATGTTTAGTAATGGTGCTGTGAGCGGTAATTGGTATGCAACGGTTGTAGATTTAAATTTACCTGAGCATCGAGGAACAATATTAGCAACCTCCAATTTTTTCGATATTATTGGAAGGTCTATAGGTCCTATTGTAGGAGCTGTGGTTGCGGATACGTTAGGATTTGTATACGGAATGATGATCTCAATTTTCTTTTGGATACTTATTCCATTATTTTGGATTCCTGTTCTTAGGAATCTTCTACCTGAAATGGAAGGCACTGAAAAGATGTTTGCTGAGAGAATTGAATCAATAACTAAAAAATAAAATTCATTAGTATCATTTCTTTTTTTTATATTATTTTAAAAACTAATTACTGCATCGAATGTAAGTGAATACATTGGAACTAAAATTTTTGTTCAGTCCAGAAAAAATTGGGAATGTTCGAATCAAAAACCGAATTATTCGATCAGCAACGTACACACGAAGAGCAGAAAAGTACGGTTTAGTAGGGAAAGGGTTGATTGAATTTTATGACGAATTAGCTCAGGGTGGAACAGGATTAATAATTTCAGAGTTTATAGGAGTTGATCCCAGTGGAACAGCCAGTGCATATCAACTTCGCTTAGATAATGATTCTTTCATTCCCGGTCAAAAAAAATTGGTTAAAACAGTTCATAATTATGCTGATACTAAAATCGCAGCTCAAATTGCACATACTGGACGTCAGGGTAATCACCCTAAATATCCTCCTGTTGCGCCTTCTCCGGTAACTGATAAACTTACTGGCCTAACACCTAGAGAATTGAAAGAATCCGAAATTAAAGAGTTAATACTAAAATTTGTCGCAGCAGCAAAAAGAGCTTATGAGAGCGAATATGATATGGTTCAATTACACGCAGCCCATGGTTATTTCCTGAGTAATTTTATCTCACCTTATACTAACAAGCGATCTGATGAATATGGTGGAAGTAATGAGAATATGGCAAGAATATTGGTCGAAATTTATAATAGAATTAATGATGAAATTGGTAAGGATTTTCCTATAACAATTAAACTACAAACTCAAGATTTTGTCCCTGGAGGGTTAGAATTAAAACAGAGTTTGGAGATTGCGAAGATCCTCGTCGATAAAGGTTTTCACGCAATTGAGCCCAGCGGAGGTATTGATGAAACCCAAATTGGAACCAAGAATGCATATCCAAGTAGACAAGTTAAATCACCGGAAGAAGAAAACTATTTTCTACAAACAGTAAAAGAATTAAAACCATATATGAAGAATTGTAAAATGGTTCTAATGGGGGGAATAAAAAATCCTTTTTCTGCTGAAAATTTTCTAAAAAAAGGAATAGCCGATTTTATCTCTTTGAGTAGACCCTTAATATATGAACCTGATCTACCAAATAGATGGATGCAAGGTGATTTAAGCCCATCTAAATGCATTAGTTGCAACTCTTGTTATTTTACTATGTTTATCGGCCCAGTATATTGCGTAGTTAGACGAAGATTAGAAAAAAGAGAGCAAAGAACAACGAAGGATAAAGAATAAATGAGTAAAAATAAATATTTAGAACTGTTTTCTGATCGAAGCTTTATCGGTTTCTGGATTGGTTTCCTCGGATTTGGTTTAGGGGGGGCATTATATAATATAAGCCTTAATTGGTGGGTTCTAGAAACGACAAATTCTGAGGTTCAGTTAGGAATAGTAGGAATGTTGACATTTCTTCCAATGTTAATTTTCAGTTTCTTTTCAGGAATTATTACGGATATTTTTAATCGAAAAAAATTAATGATAAGAGCTTTAATCATTCGAGGATTACTTATCACCGCATTTCCAATCCTTGGTTATTTACAAATTTTGGAAGTGTGGCATGTTTATATTATTACATTTATACAAGGTATCTCACAGGTGTTTTTCATTAATGCTTCAATTGCAATTATGCCTCAGTTTATTAAAAAAGAGAATCTTTTAGCAGCAAATGCATTAGTCGATTCTTCTATATGGTTAGCAAATATTTTTGGATACTATTCAGGGGGGATATTGATAGATACGTTTGGTATCATGAATCTATTGATACTAAGCTCGATGATTTTTATTGGATCTTCATTCTCGTTTATTTTAGTTGAATATATTTTCGAAAAAAGGAATTTTATTTCTCTCGGTAGTTTCTTTTCAGATCTGTATGAAGGAGTTAAATTAATAAAGAAAAATAGAATTTTATTTATTTTAGTTATTACATGGATGTGTATTCATACCCTCTTTGCTCAAGGACCGCTTTCAATTGGATGGCCAGCTTTTTCAAAAAGAACTTTAAATGCTGGTGCTCAAGGATATGGATTATTAGTCACATCATATTCATTTAGCTGTTTAATAGGTAGTCTTTTAATTGGTCATTGGGGTGCAAAATTTAAAAAGGGGATTTTACTTATCATAGGAAATATTTGGGGCACTATAGGAATGATATTCTTTATATTTAGTTCTAATATCTTCTTAGCTATGATTATCGTTTTCATCTGGAGTTTTAATATTCCTTTAATAAATGTTCCATTTTGGACTTATGTACAAGAAAGCCTTCCAGAAGACGAATTAGGAAAAATAACCGGTGCTTCATTTACATTAACTTTCACTGTGAGTCCAATATCGACAATTATGACAGGATTTTTAATGCAATATTTCTCTGTTTCTCTTCCATTCTTATTATTAGCTTTCTCATACTTTATAAGCTTTATCTTAATTTATATTAATAAAGAGACAAGAACTCTAAATTAGATAATTACTTATATAAAGAAATGAAGTATATATATTTATTCAAGAAAGTGCTTGATCTAATAATTCCAGAAGATCAATCATTTTTATATTAGAATTGAGAGCACTTATTGCATCATTTAAGTTTCTAAAACAGAAAGGGCAAATACTAACTAAAAATTCTGCTCCTGTATCTTCTGCTTCTTTAATTCTGCTTTTACCAATTTCTAAAGCTAAATCAGGGAATCCTTTTTTAACTCCACCTCCTGCACCACAACATTTAGCATTTTCTTGTATTGTTTTCATTTCGACTAAAGTAGTTATGTTAGATAAAATTTCTCTTGGTTCATTATATAATGGGTTAACTCCAGCATTCCTTCCTATATGGCATGGATCATGATAAGTTACTGTTAAACCCAAATTTTTTAATGGGATATTTTCTTTATGCAGAAGATTTTTAATGAATTGGATGGAATGAAGCACTTGAATACCTAAATCTTTTATATATTCAAGATAATCAACTTTTAACGTTCGATAGCATCCTGCACAACTTGTAATAATTGTTTTTACTCCGCTTTTTTTAAATAATTCACAGTTTCTTACAGCAACGGAGTTAAAAGCATTCTTATTACCTGTTCTCATCGCTACACTTCCGCAACAGATTTCTTGCTCTCCAAAAACGGAAAAATCAACTCCCAACTTATTTAGAACTCTAGCTGTATTGATCGCAACGTTTTGGATTTCTGGAGTAAGCCCTGCTGTACATCCAACAAAATATAACACATCTGCTGTCTCAATTGAAGTATCTTTTACTTTAAAATCGAGATTTTTTATCCATCCACTTTTTTCTTTGTTATCACGTTGGTAAGGATTTAATAAATCAACCATTGCTTTATTCATAGGAATATGAGCTTCTAACCCATAACCAGCATCTACTAATTCTGCTCTCAAAGCTTCATAAATTAAAGCATTATCTATTTCATAAGCGCATGCTTCTGCGCATGCATTACAAGTTGGACATTGAAATATAACTTCAGCCATTTCTTTACTCAATTCTAATTTGCCTTGCCATAGGGATCGTATTATTTGCATTTTTCCCCTTCCGAAATATGGTTCAAAGCCAGAAGTATGATCTCCTGCTACACATACACCCCACTTCTGTGGATTTGCAGTATAGTCAGTTGCTTCCCTACAGTCGCCACAGGCTATACACTGTAGTAAAATGTTCCCTAACTCATTCAAATGTCTAAATTTTTCTTTAGGATTAAATTCTGTGATAGTTTTTTCACTCATTTTTCATTCTTAATAATATAATTTGAAATTCTATCGTCATAATTATACATATGGAATTTATTTGGACTTAATAAGTAATTTGGATCAACTGCTTTTTTCATATCCTTAAAAAATTGGGCAAATTCTGGAGTATATGCATCCGCTTCGACAATCGATTGAGAAATAGCTTCACCTAACCAATAATGAACACCTCCATATCGAACTTGACTCCTCAATTTTTTGTGCCACATGTTCATTGAAATTTGACGTTGTTCATCCACATTATCAGCATTAAATCCACCAACTATTACACAATTCCCATTAGGAAGCAAGAATATGACTGTTGCAAATAATGATATACTTTGTGAAGGAAAATTTTGCCTATTTTTCATATCAAATTCTGTACTTAATTTAGCTACTTCTGAAATTGCTGAAATTGGAACTTTATGACAGGTGGTACAAGAAATTTTAGGAGGTGTAATTGAAATATATTTATTGAAATAATTATAGGCAAATTTTAAATTGAACTCCCAATCTTTAGATAAAGGTGCTGAAGCATCAATTTCTTGCCATTCAAATGGTCGAGCAACATCTTTCATTATTTCCTCAATTTTTTGTCTATATATTTCTAAAATACGTTCATCCGTAGCTTCTAAAACTATTGAAAATACAGGTCCCTTTAATCTTGGTCTTTTTAAAGGTTTATTTTCAACTAAAGTACCCAATAACTGTACAACTATTAATGGTATAACAAGAACATCATGTAGTCCATCTCGAACTTCTTTACGTAATTTATATAATAATTCACTGACCTTTTGATAGTCGTCTTTCAGTAAGATATAATTTGTTTGAACTTTATAGGGTGATAGTGGGTGCAATCTTAAAAAGGCTTTAGTTTTAATTCCCATCGTCCCCACATCGCCCATAAATAATCCCGTAAAGTCTGGAGCCACACCGTACCTACAAAATGGTCTAGCATATTTGCTAGCAGCAGCACCAGTTCTAATTATAGTTCCTTGAGGATTGGGCAAAACAACTTCTACTCCTAAACATATATCTGGTACCACTCCATACTTAGTTGAACCAAAACCTGCTGTACTGTTTGACAGTCCACCTCCTATCGTTGCTGAGAATCCACTTCCTGGTCCTAGCACTCCTGTAGTTAAACCTTTTAAATGTAATTGTGAAACCAAATTACCCCAGGTAATTCCACATTCCACTTCACAGTAAAAATCATCTTCATTAATTTCAATAATATTATTCATTCGGGTAAGATCAATAAGAATTCCACCTTTAGATACAGATCCCCCTACTAAATCAGCACCTCCACCCCTAGGAACCATATGAATCTTATACTTATTAGCAATTTTAACAATTTCAGAGACTTCTTCACAAGTTTCAGGTCTTACAATCATATCCGCCCATCTATCTGGAAAGGCAGGATCAACATTACGAGAGTAAGCTGCTTTCATAAAATCTTTATCGGTAATGAATTCAGAACCAATAATGTTTTCTATTTCTTTATATGCTTCTTGCGTTTTAGACATATATAGCACCTTTATTTCTACGTATTAATTATTAAATAGAATCTGCTGGTTAATAAAGGTTTATAAGTTAGAAAATAACATATTCACTTAATCTATTTATTTAATTTAAAGGATGAGTAAAATATGGGATTTGTAAAAACACCTGAGGAATTAATGAAATTAAAAAGGGATTCTTTTAATTTTTATGATGCTGAATTTTTTGTGGTATTCTGGGAAACAAGGCCTAAAATTATTGAAAAAATGCTACCTCCTCCACTTAAACCAGCGAAGCATCCTATAGCACAAGCTTTTGTAGCAAATTACCCAAAAACTAATTTTGGTGTGACCTATAAAGAATCTGCTCTTTTCTTGTTCGCCGAATATGATGGTGTTGTTGGAAGTTATTGCCTTGCAATGCCTGTTGATAATGATATGGCGATGATTGGTGGTCGGGAAGTATTTGGTTATCCAAAAAAAATGTCGAATTTGTTTTTCAAGCGAGATGGAGATGTAGTCGAGGGGTGGGTAGAACGTCATGGTATAAGATATTTTGAAGCTAGAGCGACTCTTAACAATAAGACTAATGCTAAAGACGCATTGAGAATTTTGTTAGACCTAGGTTTGGATCCAAAAAATCCTGGGAGTACTACTTATAACTTCAAATTTTTTAGATCACCTGTTTATGATGGATTTGATTATAATCCTCGTCTCATTAGAGAAATCATAACAATGCAAGCGAAAGAGTTTAAAATGGGAGAAGCTGAAATTAATTTAAATCCTTCTGAAATGGATCCATGGAGCGATATTGAAATAGTAAGAATCCTTGGTGGTCTTTATATCAAAACTGACAGCCAAATGCAACCAGGTGAAGTTGTGGCAGAAACTGAAAAAGAAAAATTTGAGCCATATTCATTTATGAAGCTAGATCCATATTAAACAGCAAAAAAAATAAGTATTATAATTTTTTAATTCTCTTTTCAATTTTTTTTTTAATCTTTTCATAAGAAGGGGGTGGACCAGTTCTTATTTCTTTCCCGTCGATGAATAAAGCATCACCAATCCCCCATTCTAAAAAATTATCTCGATTAAAAGTGTCAATCTCTTGAAAAATAACTTTATCTCCAAACTCTAGAGCCGCTTTTTTTGCTCTTTCGTATACAATGTTTTGTGCTGGACACCAACCATTAATAAATGAAGTGACAGTCACTTTTCCTGGATTCTTTTTTGGAGTTTTCTTTTGTTTTATCCATTTGGGAGGGATAGCACCATCTTCAAATGGTTTCCATAACAATTGAGCCACACTATTTTTATCTACTTTTAGATATCCTTGTTTCTTAAACCAAGAAGCCTTCATCCAAAATGGCAATGATATTCCCCACGCAACCATTCCCTTGGCTCCCTTACTTTTTACATCTTCTTCTGCAGCTTTAAGTAGTGTTTTACCTACACCCCTTTTTTGAAAATTTCCTACACCTTCATCATAGCCATGAACCCAAACACAATTGATATAGTATAGGTCATTTCCTTGAGCAAATGAATATTCAATAGGAACATACTGGATCATACCAACAACATTTTCGTTATCGTCAAGGGCTAGTTTTACTCCCAATCCTTTATCTTTAATTTTATGATACCATTTTTCTTTATGATCTCCTGCTTCTTTCATCTCATCAGACCAATCTTCAAGACACATAAAATAAAGATGATTATATTTCTCTTCTAAATTAATTATCTTCATATTTACTTTCTATAAATGGATACGAATTAAATAATATGAATTAATAAGAAGTTTCTAAATAAAAAGGTAGAGTATCCAAAATTAAAAATTTTTACATCCAAGAAACGATATGTGGCGTTTCTGCTAAAATGTCAACAAGTTCTTCATAGTTAAGGTTAGTAACTCGTCTATCAATATTGTTAGAATTTATTCCTCGAGCAATTAAATCTGATTTTACTGCATAAACTGAAATGGGTAAGTTTAATAACTGTTCGAAATGTTTAGATTTTTTGGCACGATTTGAAATTCCAATGACTCCATCGTGAATTAAAACAAATTTGATAATTGCTCCAAGTTCTAGTTGTTCTTTAATTATATTTAAGGTGTTTTCTAAGTAAAATTCTTTTCGTGTACTAAATCCGAATAAATAGACTACTTTTTTTCCTTCTTCCATAATTTTTTCCTCTTAATATTAAAATCTATATGTTGCATCAGCCTCTAATAGCATTCGAGCCACATCCTTTGCATCAACAACTTTTACGTTTTCAAAATCAACTATATCTGAAAGAGTCAATCCTGCGGTTTCTAGAGCGCTATCTAACGCGAAAATAGTTATGTCGGACAGTTCCATCATTCTATAAATGTTTGAATTGTCATCCATATTTACTGCTTCAGGTTTGAGATGTTTATTTAAAAAATAAACTGCATCTCCCATAAATACAATTTTACAATCTTCAATATCTCCCATAACCGTAATTCCTGCTCCCATACGAATGGCTTCAACATTTGAGTTTTTTCCAATAGGGGAATCTTCACATATTATTACCACTGATTTAACCATTTTTTCATCCTCCAGGTCCAAATATAATAACTCGATCCGATTTTGCCATCCAATCTGAAAGCCCTCCTAAACCAGTTTGACAAGCCCCTGTAATTAATTCATCTGATTTCATGCCCGTAAAGTTAATCCATGTACTGCATGCTGAAACTTCTAATTTGTTATTGCTAATAAATTGTTCAAGCCTTTTAGGCAGATTCCTCATTGATGAACTTATATTAATATCGCTTTTTACGTTATATACTCCACTTCCATAGAAGAAAATCCCAAGAATAGTATGGCCTCTACTTAAGACTGCATTAGCTAAGTTCAGTAGGGTATCTATTGCCTCGAATTTATATGGTTCTGCGCAAACTACAAATGTAAATACAACCATCTTAATGAAATTCGTTTTTCTTAAATATTTTATTAGTGATACTTTTTAATGGTATCTAATATTTTAACTCTATTGAAATGCGATATAATATTTCATTGACTTAAGGTGAGATAAAAAAATGGAAACTATGGAGGATCCAAATAAGGTTTCTTCTCATTTATTCGAATACCGTTCTGTAGAAAGAAAACGATTGATTATTTCACTAATAATTACACTTACAGTAATGTTTTTAGAAATAATTGGAGGGATTATCACGTTTAGCATAGCACTCATCAGTGATGCTGGACACATGTTCACACACGCTTTTGCTATCGGTATTAGCCTTCTAGCAATATTAATTGCTAGAAAACCACCATGTCATCATAAAACGTTTGGATTATATCGAGCTGAAGTGCTAGCAGCTTTCATTAACGGTATTTTTTTACTCCTAATTGTGGGGATAATAATCTATGAAGCAATCGACAGATTTTTAAATCCTCAAGAAATTGTGGGTTTTTATATGTTTTTAATTGCACTAATTGGGTTAGCAACTAATATAACAAGTGTTTTAATTCTTCAGGGAAGTGGTAGTAAGAGTCTTAATGTTCGAAGTGTATTTTATCATATGATTGCAGATGCAGCTTCCTCAATAGCTATAGTAGTTGTTTCTATTATAATCTTCTATACAGATTTTACATTTTTAGATCCTTTAGTAAGTATATTAATATCAATGATTATTCTATATTGGGCGTGGAGTATCCTAAAAGAGTCTGTGAGAATTTTACTTGAAATGTCTCCAAAAGGATTGAATATCGAGACTATTGAACAGGATTTAAAGAAAAATTTCAATGAAATTTTAGATATTTTTCATTCTCATCTTTGGACAATTACTCCTGAAATGCGTGTTTTTTCAGCTCACATTGTTTTGAATGATGATAACAAAAATAAACCTGAAGAAGGTTTAATTTTGAAATTAAATGAATACCTTTCTAAAAAGTATAATATTGCAGAATCCACAATTCAAGTCGATTCACAAGGGCAAGCACAGGCTTGTTACTTTTCTTAAGAATTAAGCTAAATTATTCTATCTGCAATATTATATAACCAAATTGTTATTACTTAACAATTTAATTTAAATTAGAAGGAATTTTTCCTTATAATTGCTTATCATTATTTCAAATATTAAATTCTTATAAATGGGATTAAGAATATATGAAAAAGTTAAGAAGCTCGTCCTTTTTAACGAAAGCCTTGTTCAATTAAACTATAATTTTTCTTATATTAGATAAACCTAATATTTATATTTGATACTTTATAGTTCTAACTTAGAGAATATATTTAGAATTAAAATACATAGAGAAAAGTAAATGATTTTTCAACTTTCATTTATAGATTTAACAATACCATTATTTTTAGCATTGAGAGAAGGTATAGAGGCTGTTTTAGTCACTGTAATTATCTTGTTGTACTTAAAAAAGACAAATCAAAAGGTTTATAATAAATATGTATATATAGGTATAGCACTTGGGGTAATATCAAGTATAATTTTTGCTATCGTTTTTTCAGCGATATTTGGAGGATTTACTGGATTACTCGAAGAAATTTTCGAGGGATTTACATTTATTATTTCGGGGATTTTCATTTTAACTTTAGTTTTATGGATGAGTAAAGAGGGGCCAAAAATGAGGAAACACCTTGAAGAGAAAGTAGAAAATTCTATTAGTACCCAAAAAGTCTTCTCGATATCAATACTAACATTTATAATTATAATTCGAGAGGGAATTGAATTAGTATTATTATTAACAGGTGCTGCTTCAATCGGATCTATAAATCAAATTAATGTTATTTTAGGTTCTATACTGGGATCAGGGATTTCTATATTAATAGGACTGTTTATTTTTTATGGAATTAGATCGATTAATCTATCTAAATTTTTTAAAATAACCAATATAATCCTAATTCTATTTACTGCTGGATTAATTACTTATGGCATACATGAATTCATCGAAGCAGGGCTTATTAATCCTATAATAGAAGAAGTATGGAATATAAAACACATACTGCCAGAGGTCTTTCCAGATAATGACCCATTTACCCCTGAATGGCTTGAAATTATAGGATCATTACTTAAAGCTTTATTGGGTTATAATGCTAATCCGTCACTATTAGAAATAATTATTTATCCGCTAATTTTAGTATCAATTGGATTAATCTCCTTAATGATTTGGAAAAAAAATAATACTTAATTTTTTTATTCTTATTATTTGCCTAACTTGAATAATAATTATTAAAACCACTGTGTAGCATCTACATCTAGAACCAAATCATTTAAGGTTGCAGCACCAACTATTTTTACGCCTGGGATAAGATCTACCTTTTCCCAACCGAGCATTCTCTTTGACGCTTCACATACTAAAATTTCTATACCCGCCTCTAAAGTTTTGTCTATCATCTCTTTTACACTAGGAAAAGCTCCTAACTTGATTCTTTCCGCTTCTCCTGGCTTTAAGATTCTTAATCCCGTGCCTAAGTAATAAACTGTAGCTTTTAGGTCCATAGCTTTAGCAGTTTGAGCTAATACTAATGGGGAATATTGACGTTCTGGATCATCACTTGTTTGTACATATAAAATTGATTTTTGATTTTGACTCATGTTATCAACTCCAATTTTTAATTTTAATAATGGATGGTTGATAGGTTTCAGATGAGTATTTCGAAAATACTAACACGTTTATCTTTAGGATCTTTAGATTTTTTTATAAAGTGCTTATCTTGAAGTACTTTTAAAGCATAAGCTACTGTACGTTTAGGTAATAGAGTCTTATAAAGAATTTCTTTTGGAGTTAAAGGGCCAATTTGCTTTAAAAGATATAATATAAACTTACTTGAAGGGGATAAGGATACTAAAGTATTCATTTCATCATAGTTTGATACCACATATTTATCTTCTACTATCATATAACCATCTATTTAGAAAGAATCATCTAACCTATTTAATTGTTCAAATTATAAAATACAATGTATATATTTAAGTATTGGTAATTTAGGTTAATTTAAACAATCATATGATATATTGTTTAAATCTGAAAATATATTTGGAGAAAAGTTTAAAAATTAAACTTTTTAATGATATCAAAATTTAATTCAAAAATCAAAATTTCCATCGGGTAATGTTTCACAATCTTGAAAAAATTAGTATAATTAATTCGTGCCATATTTACATTTAATTTTACAATCGTTATTAAAATAGTAATTAATAAAGGAGAATTTAATTAAATTACAAAAAAGCATTACCCTAAGGAGATTATTGTTGGGATTTTATCTTCCTTTATTTTAAAGGTTATTGGAATTGATTATTTTTTCCTTTTCTAATTTTTTCATTTATAATGATGAGGTTCTGGATGGATTTTATTTACAAAATCCAAAATAAAAATATCTTTAAAATCTAATTTAGTCGCTATATACCCTAATTGATAGAGCGTATCAACAAAATCCATGGTAGCTTTAATGTATTCCTCAGAAAGAGCTATACAGTACTTTGGAGATATTTTTAGTACTGATTTAACATATTTGCGATTTAATAATTTAAATGTCTTAGATATGATTTCTGCGGCTTGATCAGGTGATTTTCTCAACAAATTTGATGCGTCTTTATGAAACACTAAGAATTTTTCAATTAAGTCAGAATTATTTTTAATGTAATTTTCACGCGAAAAGATTCCATAACTTGGATTATTTGGCCATAATGTTTCGGCAGGAATTATTAGTTGAGAATCTAAGATTGTAGATGCAAAGATTGCTAAAGAAGGTGTTCCTACTCCTCCTTGAATAAGCCCTTTTTCCATATCAGTGGCAATAAACTCTGCTTGGCTATAATTTCTCACTTCAATATCATTTAATAGTTTTAATTCATGCAAATAATGACTGAGTATAACATCATGAATAGAACCTTTACTTGGCACACCAATGATTTTTTCAACAAATTGTGAAAAAGTATCATGAAGGTTGTTATTTAAATCTGCTAAGGTTTTATAGTTACTTTTTGCAATCATTATTGTTCCTTCAATGTGACCTCCTGCTATACATTTAATAGGAACTTTTTTATCGATTCCAATAATCGCTGGCGTTAATCCCATATAGCCAATATCTAGTTGACCATTTTTAAATGCCTGAACCATTTCAGGGCCTGTTCCAAATAAAATCCATTTTATCTTGGCGTTTAAATCTTTTTCTAATTCATGAGAATTCATTAAAATAAAATTTGTATGATAGGCAGTTGATAAATGCCCGATAATTAGATTTGGTTTTTTAATAAAAATCACTTTATGCTTTTATTTAATATTCGCAAGTATTATATTAATATTTTAATTTTATAATCAAAAAAGTTATTTAGCAGAGAATTTATTTTAAAATTGAATTAAGAGTTGAAATCTTATTATGATTAGTATCAATATTTATTTTCTATCATTATTAGCAGACATTATAGGGAAAGAGAGTATTTTGGTATCTATTGACGATAAGTCAACAATTAAAGATTTATTGGGGAAATTAAGCGCAATATTCGGCAAAAATTTCCAAGAAAACATACTAGAATCTACTAATTCCTTAAGTAAATATATCATTATAGTATTGAATGGGAAGGATATTAGAATATTCCAAGATTTAAACACTATTATACATGATGGTGATGAGATTTCATTCTTACCAGCAATTGCTGGAGGATAATTTTCTAAATTTACAATTTTTGCAGTCTGCATTACAAGTAATATGTATAGAGGTTTCTAACAGTTCAGAGTTAATATTAATCGGAAATATTAAATCATCTGAGATATCAGTTATAATTTCCAAGGATACTCTTTGTACTTCAGGGTTAATTCTAAAGTGATTAATGATCTTATCAAATTTATTAATTTTCGGAGCAAATAATAAAATCTTCACATTATAATTGCCACTTAATTTAAAAGCGTAAATCATAAAGGGACATTCGTTTACATTTTTTAGAATTTGTTGAGGATTATTAGAAAGTAAATTTACAAATGCTAATTCAATATCTATTTTTTTACAATTAACTCCAGCTTGAAATTGTAAAAATCCTGCTTCTCTAAGCTTCTTTAGCCTCGTCCCGACAGTTGGTTGACTTCTATTAATTAATTTTGAAATTTCCATATGAGTTAAATCTGGATCTTCTTGAACAATTGAAATTAATTTCAAATCAATATCATCTAATTTTAATTTTTCATTAATCATTATATTTTTACTCTGAATCTAAATCTGTATTTAAGAATTGAATCTAATTTATTATTATTCTAATTAGAATGATGTCTCCCTAACCTTTTTAAAATAAGTGCAATATTTGCATATTTATATAATGCAAAAAAGAGGTAAAGGGAAGATATTCTTATAAAATATGATTTTTTAAAATTTCATGCTTTACTTTTCTAGTTACCAATTTACACGTTTTTGAATGACTTTTTTTGCCATATAATACCGTTCCGAAAGAATTTTTAAGATCAGAATATCTTAAAGTAGCTTGTGCGGCAAACCGTAATACTTCTTCATCAATTACTCCTTGAATGATTGTAATTGGTCCCATGACACCAGAAGTTTCCATTATCAAATCTTCGGAATTCTTTAATTGGAACAACATTTTATTTTCAAACTCATTTCTCCCAATAATAATTTTCGAATTTTTATATCTAAAATGGCGACCAAATTTTAAAATGTTCATATCTTTCATTGTTAAATTCTTATTAAATTTAAAATAGTCCTTTAATCTCCTAGAAAAAGCAGCATCTGTTAATAAGCATCCTCCACATGCATAATACTCATTTAATAAGCCATACTTTCTTGCAATTTCAAGTTGGATCTTTCGACTACGGCCAGTTATTCCTAATAACTTATTTCTGTCAATGATTTCTTCCTTTTCTAAGATAGTTGGTTTTAGTACTAAAGCTGATAATGGTCTAAGTAGTTTCCCCTTCAGTCCTGATTCCTTTTCAACTATCTCAAGTGCTTTTTTATTTTGAGATTTAGGTCTTTGATTTAACACTTCTCCAGTAAAAATGAAGTCGGCTTTAATCTTCTCAGCAAATTCTTTAGCCTTTTTTAATATATATATTCTACAATCAATACAGGGATTGAGATTTTTACCATATCCGAATTTTGGATTTTTAACTATTTCTAAATAATCATCATCTTTATTAAGAAAATAAGTTCTTATACCTAATTTTTCATAATAGAGATTCAATCCACATTCAGAATTTCTTAATGCCTTGTCGCATAAACAGAATGGTGACCTAAAATTTAGTGTAACTATATCAATATTTTGAAGTTTTAAAATTAAAGTTGCTATTAGGCTGTCTAAACCTCCCGATATTAATCCTAATCCTAATATTGTTCCTACTTTATCGCATTGCATCAATATTTGAGGTGTTGATTTCAATTTTGCAAAATCTTTTAACTGCATGATAGTCTTAATAGTTTAAATTCATTATCCAAGTCGGAAATTAAAATTTTTCATGAATATGATCTTCTGACAATAAATAATATTTCACTTTTTAATTTAAATGAAAAAATTGCACTTAATTTTTTAAAAAATTAAATTTATCTTCTTAACTTGAGATAATATGATTAAATTTTAATTTAAAAATGTGTAAACTATGGGAAAATATTATAATAATATTATTGAGACTATTGGCAAAACCCCTTTAGTAAAACTGAATAGAATAACTGAAGGTGTTGATCCTAACATATTTGGTAAAGTAGAAGCATTTAATCCAGGTGCTAGTGTTAAAGACAGAATTTGTATGTCCATGATAGAGAAAGCTGAAAAAGAAGGATTTATAAAAAAAGATACAGTAATAGTTGAACCAACTTCAGGAAATACAGGTATAGGTTTAGCTTTAGTATGTGCTGCTAAGGGTTATAAACTTATTCTTACCATGCCTGAAAGTATGAGTCTAGAAAGGCGTAAAATATTGAAGGCATATGGTGCTGAACTGGTCCTTACTCCTGCTACTGGAGGAATGAAAGGAGCAATTCAAAAAGCAGAAGAACTTGGTAAAGAGAGCGGAAAAATTTTTATTCCTCAACAATTTAAGAACTTAGCGAATCCTGAAATACACCGCAGAACCACAGCTGAAGAAATAATTGATGATTTAGACGGAAAAGTTGATGGGTTTGTTTCGGGAATAGGAACTGGTGGCACAATAACAGGTGTAGGGGAAATTCTTAGAAGAAAAATTGGAAAAACTGTAAAGATTTATGCTGTGGAACCTAAAGATTCCCCTGTATTATCTGGTGGTAATGCAGGTCCTCATAAAATACAGGGAATTGGAGCCGGATTTGTGCCTGATGTATTAAATACGAAAATATATAATGAAATCATTCAGGTAGAATATGAAGATGCTATAGATATGGCAAGAAAATTAGCAATGTTAGAAGGAATATTTGTTGGAATTTCAGCAGGAGCAGCAACGTGGGCGACATTGCAAGTAGTTCATAATTTTAAAAAAGGTGAAAACATTGTAGTAATTTTACCTGATACTGGAGAAAGATATTTATCAACGGATTTATTCCAGGTATAATTACTTAATTTTTCAAATAGCTATAACTTTTTTAACCTTAATAACCATAGGTTATGCGAACTATTTATTTTATTAATCTCTATTAATTCAGCTAAATTTTGTCGTCTACAATTTTCAGGTATATTCGTAGTAGCTTGAGGGAAATCTAATAAAACCTCTAGAATACTTCCTTTAGGAAGTTCTTCCAAAGCTAGTTTAGTATAAACAAAAGTCATAGGGCAAACTTCGCCTCTAATATCTATTCTGTTTATGATGATCCCATTCTTTTGCATATTTTTATCTAATGACATATATTATCCAATCCATAATCAATTATTTCAACTAAGTCTTTTGAATTATCTCCGCAAGCGATACAGTTTTCATCTCGATAAACATTAATATAATTGAAGCTGTTGCTTAGGAGATCTACATATAATATTTTATTAGTTATTAATTCCCCAATATTTAAAATATATTTTATGGCCTCGTTAGCTTCAATACATCCTAAAATCCCAGGAACAAATCCTATTACTCCTGCCTGCGAACAACTCATACCATCATCACCATGAGTTATATCACCAAAAACACATCTATAACAAGAGGTTTTATCTTTTGGAATTACAGTCATTAATTGACCATGAAATCTTAATACTCCCGCAATTGTAAAAGGGATATCAAGATTAATACAAGTATCATTAATTAACATTTTTGTTGGAAGATTATCTGATCCTTCTATTACGAAATCTGAATCTTTTAAAATTTGCTTAGAATTACTAGCATTTATTTTTTTATTGAATATTAGAACTTCGCAATCTGGATTTATATCATTGAGTTTTTCAATGGCACTCTCAGTCTTTAATCGGTTGATATCTTTTGTAAAATGAAGAATCTGTCTATGGAGGTTAGATAATTCAACAGTATCGAAATCGATAATTTGTAACTTTCCTATACCTGCTGCTGCTAGATAATATGCAACAGGAGAACCAAGAGCACCTAAACCTATTAATGTTACCTTTGAATCCATTAATTTTTTTTGCCCAATTCCACCAACTTCTTTTAAAACAATCTGGCGCGAATATCTTCTAATTTGATCTTTTGTTAAATTCATTTTTTCTATTGATAAGATAATACTCAACATAGAAATGCTTTTCGTTTATATAAAATAAGGTGCAAAAATTGCTCAAAGTAAAAGTTTAAGGATATTTTTAATTTCTTATTAGTATTCCTA
Organism: Candidatus Hodarchaeota archaeon; assembly: GCA_048887165.1. GTDB lineage: Archaea > Asgardarchaeota > Lokiarchaeia > Sigyniarchaeales > SOKP01 > SOKP01. The sequence continues at coordinate 28,864 of JBHLJZ010000007.1, forward strand.
TTTTTCCGCCAATTTTTTGTCTAGAATTTCCTTCTTCGGCTTCAAATATATTTTCTTCAATCAAATCATATATTGCATGTTTTAATGCTACTAAAGGAATTTTTTGAATTTCTTTTATTTCAATTAACTCGTCAATAGTTATTGATTCTCCTGGTGAAAGAAGTGCTTTGATGAACTTCTTAACATCCCCTAAATCGCTAATTACTGTTATGACGTCTCTATTAGCTTCCGTGCCAATTGTAACTTCAGATACACTGATTTTTGACATTAAGAATTTAACTTGTTCCTCGAGTAATCTGATCCTTCCTTTTAATTCAGAAATAATATCTTTACTAGTTTTTCGAGAGGGTTTCTTTTGTTTTATATGCTTTTCTATTAGCTGCTTAAGGCGATTTTCTTCAATTCCTGCATTTAATATTGTGTGAATTTTCTCAGATTTCTTATCACTTTTTTTTAGTTCAATTCCACATTCTTCAGCTAAATTCTCCAGTTTTGAAACAGTTAATTTATTCAAATTTATCATTTTATGTTATCACTATCATCTAATCTTGAGCTAAAAGAATAAATAACTAAATAATGATTAATAGAATAATTATTAAATTTTCATTATTAATCTGAAAATCAGAGTTGATCCCCATAGAGATAATTGAAGCAATTAAATCTCATATTCCTGCTATAGTTGAATTATGGGCGGAAATGATTGAATACCATACTCAATTTGATCAATTTTTCAAAAGAAGAGAAGATGCTAATTTAAACTATGAATCCTTCATAAGGGATTTATTTAATTCTAATGAAGCGAAGATTTTTATAGCAAAAGAAGAAGATAAAATTCTAGGATTTATTTTAGCTAAAATTGATACATACCCCCCTATATATTTATATGATAAATATGGCGCTATTTATGATTTAATTGTAAAATCTACTTACCGAAGAAGGGGAATTGGATCCAAATTATTAAATACATCAATTGAATGGTTTTATTCTAAAGGTCTAGATCGTATAGAACTAAACATCGTCTCAAAAAACGAGAAAGCTAATGATTTTTATATAAAAAACGGCTTTCAGGAATACAAAAGAGTGCTTTATTTGGAAAGAAAGAAATTTAAAAGGATCTAATTTAGTTAATACTATATTTCTAATTCTTCTCCTATTGGAAGATATCGTGCTTTGATTTTGTGATCATTCAGAAAGCGTTCTAACTTTTTAGCTTCTTCTTCTTTTTCTTTGTTAAAATGATATGGTACTACAAGATTTGGGTGAATCTGTTCTATAAATTCTAAATAATTCTTAAAATTTTCTTCGAAACAAGCGATAAAACAGAGATCGATATTATTTCTAAGAGTTTTTAGTTGACTTGAAAAGATTGAAGAATCAGCAGTATGTAAAATATTTTTTCCGTTAATAGATATAAGATAAGCTACACAATCTTCTGCCATCCAACATTGATTCTCCAAAACAGATACAATACCATTATTTAAATCCACGGTCATTTCAGGAATAATCAGAATAAACTCAATACTTACCTCATCACATAGGCATTCAGGACCGTATATCTCAAGTTCTTGTTCATTATTAACGTAGTTTTTTTTCAGATCTTCAATTTTTTCAGGATTAATATGATCCTGATGATGATGAGTAATAAAAATTCTTTCAATACCTTTTTGAGGTGATACAATATAGACAGGATCAATAACAATATGATCTTGTTGACTAATTATTTCAATACAAGCATTACCTAAAAATTTGCAGTTAACCATTCAATTTCACATCATAATTAAGTTAAAGAAAAAAAATGTTTATTTTAAGAAGTTTATAATTAAATTGTTCACAGTTGGAGCTTCTTCTATAAAGACGTGATGACCTGCTTTTTCAATAATTTCAATTTTACTATTAGGTAATACAGCATGCATTTCATCTAAAACTAATTTTGGGGACATTTTATCACTATCTCCTCCAATTATGATCGCAGGATGTTTCAATTCAGATAATCTATCTAAGAGATTATGCATCGAACCAGCTTTTTCAAATCTTTCATAATCTTCAGGTAACATTTGATTGTCAGTAAATTCCTCTATTAAATCTTCAGCTGACCACAAACCATAAAATTTTTTCTTTGGATCCGCCTGCATTTCTTTCAAAAACCTTCGATGGTGCATTAATTTCCCATATTTCCAGAACGCCTCTTCTTTATTAGTTTTAGCTACTTCATAGAGGTCAAGCAGTGTATTCTTGAGAATATATAAGCCTGCTCCTTTATGATTTGTTCCTACAAGAACAATTTTATTGACTTTTTCCGGATATTTTAGTGCAAAATTTTGAGATACCCATCCTCCCATAGATTGTCCCATGAGATGAGATTTATCAATTTTTAAAAAGTCCATTAATCCTTTTAAATCTTCTACTAATGTATCTAGCGTATAATCTTCTGTAGGGTGATCTGATTTACCAGAACTTCGCTGATCATATACTACAACCTTAAAGTGTTCTGATAGAGCTCCAATTTGAGCAATCCAAACCTTACTTGTAGCCCCATATCCATGTACTAAAAATAATGGATATCCTTCTCCTTGCATTTCATAATATAACTTGATATCATTAACTTCTGCAAATGGCATAACATTTTAGTTCTATTTGCTTTTATTTATAACTTTTCCCTTTTTTCCTCTTGGAGAAAAGATTGAATAAAACAATGATCATATGCTAAATTTTATTACAAACCATTGCTTTTGTTTGGGTGATGAGTACTATATATATAACGTACTCAATTGTTTCATTAGGTTTTTTTAATGGTAAAAGGAACAGTAAAGTGGTTTGATAGCCGCAAAGGCTATGGTTTTATAACTTGCGATGACGGTTCTGGGGACGTATTTGTTCATTTCTCTGCCATACAAGGAGGAGAGGATGAATTTAAGAAATTATTCGAAGGAGACGTTGTGGAATTTGAGATTGTAGAAGGTCAAAAAGGTCCACAAGCCAGTAATCTTACCATTACTGAGAAAGCACCTCGTCCAAGTTTTAAGCCTCGAAGAAGAGGCTATTAAGTAATAAAATCTCTAAGTAGTAAAATATACAAAGGAATTATCAAAAAAAAAAGAAACATATCAGGAAAAATATTCTTGGCTTCTTATTTTTCTTGATTTTTCCAATTTTTTTTTATTTCTTTATTTTATATAAAGGTATAAAGTAAAATTATAAATTCTTAAAATATTATTATATCCTTGAAATGGTAATCCATTTTGAATCTTTTGGCAACTTCGCAACTGGACACCCTTCATATTTAGCGTTAATTTCAAAAAAATCCAGAGGTTCAATAAAATTAACTGAAAAAGGGTTTTTATTCAAATCTGATAAAGATAAGATACTATTTCAGATAAAATTATCTGACATTAATAATTTCTATATCAAAAAAAGGTTCAAATTACCAACAATTGAATTAATAAGTAAACAAGGTACGTATTTCACCTTTTATCCTCATAAAAAAGAAAAAACATCATATTCAACTTCTAAAAAGTTGACAAAAGAACTTTTTCGCCAGCTCACTCGATTAGCCTTTAAAAATGAAAAGAATATTTTATTTGAAGCCAATGGTATATGTTGGGAAGAAAATTATGAAACTCATGATAATAAACTTAGGAATGGAATAATTTTTTTAACTGAAGATTATTTATCATTCAAACCATTTAATAAAGGTTCAGTTCATCAAATTAGGATAACAGAAATATCGAGAATAGTCAATAATGTTCAGGATTCCAGTCCAAATGTTAAGATACAAACTGAACAAGATAAGAATTATTCATATTCGATACTTAAAAAGAAATTAGGAAAATATACCCAAGATAAATCAAAAAACATGAAATTTTTTAACTTAATTCACCAAGCTAAGGAATATAAAGTTTCAGAACAAATAGAGAGAGAAAATGAAGAGAGAGAAAGAATTGAGCGATTAAAATCATTACTACAAGTTTCTAACCGTTTAAGACTAGATATGATACGTATTGCCTTAGATATGGAAGAAAAAGAGTTCACTAATAAAGTATTTGAATGGGCTGATAAGTTCAAATTTGTTATTGATGGAGATTATTTAATTGTAAATTATGATACCATGTCAGACTTTCTTGATAATTTATCAAGTGGATTTCCTACTCTTAAAAGAGCAGGTATAAAAATAAAATGCCGAAATTGTAATAACCTTATAGACTTTAATGCTAAAATTTGTCCAAAGTGTGGAAAGGACTTGAACTAGTACAATCATCTGTTATAAGTTTCAGGAAGCACTTCAGTAATTAAAAAATTCTGATATTTATCAGGTTCTTCAAAATTGGGGCAATGCGCTGAATTTTCGAACCAAATATATTTTTTCATTGGTGCCCTTAATTTCTTAAAAAATCTTTCAGATAATTCAAAAGGGGCATTATAATCATAACGACCAACACAGAAATAGACAGGAACTTCAAGTTCTTTAACATCTTTAAGAAAATCTATACTAAATAAGGTCCCCCAAAGATATTTAATTGAAAAGTTAATGCCCTTGATAAATTTAATAAAGTCTCCTAGTTTATATTCTGGAGAACGCATACCAACTTTAATTAATGACCACATACTTTTTTGATTATGAAGAACGCCACCAAATTTCTTTAACCACTTTCTTTGAATTTTTAAATGCTTTAAATTTTCTCCAGTATAAGGTCTAATTTTTTCTAGTTGCTTTAAAGCTTTTTTATTTCCTCTTTTTTTAGCTTCTTCAAGAGTATATTGAAAAGAAAATATCTCATTATCGACAATATTAACAACTTGACCAACTCCGATATAAGCATAGAAAAGCTCTGGATAATGTTGAACTAGTAAAGTTCCTAAAATACTACCCCAGGAATGTCCAACAATATAAATCTTTTCTTTCTTAAATCTTTTTTTGAGTAATTGAATTAAATCATGAGCATCTGTTATGAATTGTTCTATATTCATTGATTCTTTTGAAATCTTTTTAGAATAGGATTTACCACCACCTCTTTGATCCCAATTAACAACAATAAAAGATTTCTCCAATTCTCTCTGAAATTTATATGATAAAGGTGATTCTACTGAGCCTGGGCCACCATGTAATAACAATAATAACGGATTGTTAATATTATGACTACGAATAATAATCCACTGTTCTATCCCTCCAAGTTTTATGAATTCCATTGAAGTTATGCTATTGGGTTTTTCATTTCCATCTTCACCCAGAATTGGTGGAGTTTCGGAATAAAATGGCCTAAAAAAATCTCTAAATTTAGACATATAAAGTATTTTTCTTATGGTTTTATAATTTAAAATTGATTTAAGAACAAAAATTTTTCCCTTTATAGAATTCTGTAGATTTATTAATTTTTTTATTGTTTTTTAATAATATTTATATTTATGTCGGTACTAAGTAAAATAGTAAAAAATTACACTATAGTAAAAGGAAGGAGCGAATTTATCTCATGTATAATAATATGGATGATCTCATAGCAGATTGGGAAAATAAAATGCTTTATTTATCAAATCAAATAGATGAATTACAAAACCAACTTGTAAATTACCAATCTCTTCTTGAAGAAAAAGATAATTATATAAATCAATTAATTTCTGAAAATGAACAATTAAAGTCTCAAATTCAAAACTATCGGGCACAATATATATCACCCTCATATTCTACACCAACTTCTCAACCTACTCTTCATCCCCCTCCGCAAGCTACTCCTACACCACAGAAACAACCTCCACAGATAAATCTTCCAAAAATTTCCCCTTTAGGCACTTACAGTACTGATGTAGCTTTAAAAAAAAGACAATGTCCAAATTGTGGAGCCTCGGGATTTGCAATCAAAGAAGTTGATGATAAAAATCGGATACTTAGCTATATTCCAAGAAGAATATATGCCAAGAAAAGGGTTTGTACTAAATGTAGATTTGAGTTCTGATTGATTTTAATTTTAAGTAGTATAAATTAGAAGGATGTCTTCCAAGTTTACTTGCTTTCTTAAAGAGATATATATTATCTTCTATCCCACCAGTAGGGTGCTTCTACCTTACTCAACTTACCATCATCTAATAATAAGAGATGTTCATTATTAATTGAAAAAGCAAAACCATCGAGAAATGAAGGCCACCTATCAGCGGGAGATAATCCAAACCATCCCAGACGATAACTTAAAATCATAAGATCATGAGAAACATGAATATAAAGATTATTACTATCATTTTTGTTTGCTGTTTTATTCCAAATAACTTTCGCAGCTTTTTGACAAAATTCATCAAATGGCGTGACTTTATCTGCTGGATATAAGTTCGCAATCCACCTATAAAGAAAATACGTGAAAGGATACTTAGTTACCTCATTAAAAAAGTATTCCGCTTCAACTCCTATATCATATAATACATTTAAACTCTCTATTAAAGCCCCATTTCCAGTTATACTTTCAAATCCCGCTAAAATATCCTCTGCAGTCTCTACACAGCGTTTAATTGGACTATAATAAAGTTCTATTTTTCTATTTAATGGAAGTTTTGTACCGAATAACTTAGCAATCTCGTGTCCAATCGGTGTGAGTTTTTGTTCACCTATATCATCTAAATTCTTAAAAGAATTTCTATGAGAATGACGAATGACCAGAATAATGTTAGAATTATCGGGAAACTGAGCTAATGTCTCAACTAAAACGTTTGCGTTTTTGGTCCATTTTTGCTGATTCCAAATCAAATCGACATCCATTATTGTGATAGGGAATAGCCAATAATATAGAAAGTTTATGAATATAATAAAAAAGTTTAAAACGTAAGAAATCGAAGAAAAGAAAGCTTTAAAACTTAAAATATAAGAAACAAAAAATTATTTAACAATTAAAACGTCTGAATCTACATGATTCAATACATATTCAGGTACAGTTCCTAAAATTGTCCTTTTGAGTTTCGAGTGTTCACCTTGACATCCAAGAATTACTAAGTCATAAGCTTCTTCTTTAACCTTTCGTTCGATATAATATTCTGGTCCAATGTCGTAAGCTAACCTAGTTTCAACCTTGGCAGAAGATTTCTCAAATTTTTTCTTTATTTCTTCTAATAATTTACTTGCATCTTTTACACGATCTTTATGTATCTCATAATTTAGTGATTCACCAGCATTTATGTTTATACCCGCAAAGGCTGGTCTTATATCAGATAATTTATGTAAAACGGAATGAAATATTACGACTTCACTATTATCTCTTTTTTGAATTTCAAGAGCTTTCTCAACTGCTTTCAGTGCGTGTTCGGAATTATCAATACCCAATAAAATTTTCTTATACAATTCTTTCACCTTTTTCATAATTTATTATTATCTGATTATATTAAACTAAAATAGATCGTTTAAAACTGCTTATTATGAATTATATAAAAAAAGAAAGAGCAACTAATATTCTGGAAGAGCTAATATAAATTATTTTTTATTTCAAAAATGCTTAAAAAGGTAAAAAAAATAGGATTTTTAAATTTTAGATTTTCTATTTCCTTTCTCGTATATAAAAGAAGATGTTGATCACAACTAATACTATCTCAACTATAAATGTAATATCAAACGCACCATAAACTCCAATTCCAAACCATAAATCTATAATGATTAAGATTATTAGGAACGCAATTCCAAATTCCCAAAAAATTCTTACTTGCTCCCATTCTTTTCGTATTAAACTAATTATACCAAATAAACCAATGATTAAAACTGTTCCTCCTATTTGTCGCCAACAAACAGCAGAAAAGGCAACACCGCCAAATAAATCATAATAAATTTCTGGGATTCCAAAAAAGAAAAAACCAAAGATAAGGGAAACAATAACATTTATTAAAAATACAATTTTCGCTTCTTTTGAAATTTCAGCCATTTTTCTAACACTTTCCACCTTTTAAAACTTTTTGGATTTCTTTTAAAAATGTTAGTAAGATTGACTAAGAAAGGCTAATATATAAAAGATGTGACAAAAATGTATCTCTTTTCTTATTACCAACAACAAGGATCGAAATATTCTTTATACTTTTTTAACCAATTACAAAGTGTATATTTTGAATAATCTTCAGTAATTTCTTCACCAGGTTGAATATCCTTTTGAGCTACAGCACAAAATCCATTTTCATCTTCGGACGCCCCTGAATTCGCTTCAAATGAATGATTTACATATCTTGAATCATCTAAGCAAAATATAAGCGCATCAAGGTCTCTTTCATAATAGGAATATGTAAGAAGGCTGTTCATGTAATTTTCCATTGTAGGTGATTTATGAGAAGAATCTAGTGTTAAAAATTGTCCTTTTGTTATTATCAGTACGTCCTGTGGACGAGCATGCCACCATATAGTACCCTTTGGAATAATTTTTTTAGCAAATAGACCTAAACCATGAATTTTACTTGGTTGAACCATTGCATATTCTTCAATTGGATTTTTAGTCTTAATATTGTAAGGGATATTGATATTTTTCATTAATTGCAGAAAAAGAATAAAGGCTATTTATACTTTAAATTAATAATAAAAAAATTTTAAGAGATTTTTTATAAAAAAACGGCTAAATTTCGTGGCAGAATCTCATAATAATTAACAAGATCAAATTTTTCTATTTTCTCCTTAGTTTCCATGGGAAGTTTGTCTAATAAAGTTCCACTCAATATTTGGTTTGTTTCCTCTTCAGTAAATTCTGGTCCTGGCTCGGTCCAATTTATCACTTTCTTATTCGCTGGACAAACTTTCTGGCAAAAAAGACAGCCAACTAAACAATTATGCCATGAAGGATCAATCCATTCTGGAAAGGGAATTTCTACGGGATGTTCATTATGGAAGGTTAAACATCGTTCAGCATGTAAAAGAACACGATTGGTTGGGATTGCCCCTGTTGGACATTTGCGAACACAAGCAGAGCATTCTTTACATAGATCCATTAACTTTAATTCCTGCCAATTATCCTTTTCAATAGGAAAATCTGAATAAAAAGCGGATAAACGATGAAAACTACCCATTCCTGGGACATAGGTTATATTATTTCTCCCATATTCAGCCAAACCACTACGTACTGCTAAAGTTTTTGAAGGAATAAATCCATATTCTACCCTATAACCTTGTTGATTAAGTATTTCGTTTAGAAACTCCTTGGTATAATTAATTATTTTGAGGCCATATAAATAGGTCGGGGGAATTAATAAAGAAACTTTTTTACCAGTCCAGTTAAAAACCGCTTCATATTGAGGTTGTGGAACTGCTAGAATAAAAAGAGAATTAATTTTAGGCAAGTCAACATTTGGTTCAAATTCTAAATAAGATTTAAATTCGTTATAGAATTCTGGAGCAAGAAGATTATTATCCCTATGTTTTTTTATATCATTTTGCAAATCTGGAATATGTTTTGCAGAAACAATTTTCCCTTTATAGCCATTATCATCTAAAGTTTTGTGAATCTTTTCTATAATGGTATTTTGAGTCATATGTCTACACTTTAGATATTAATAATCCAGATAATCCTTATCAACTTATAGAATTAATGCTTTATTTTTAAAATCAAATTATTTGTTATTATTATTTATCAATAAGGGCATAGTCTAGAAAAGATATTATATTTTATCAAAAAGAGACATATAAATACTACTTATTTTACTATTGATGTAGCCAATTCTAATTTACATATTAAAGAGAGGATGATCTATTATGGGTGGGTTTGGAAAAAATTTAAAAAAAGGATTCGCTAAAGTTGCTGGCGGTCTCGCTGAGGAACTTACAGGAAGCGAAGCCGTTGGTAAAGGTGTAAAAAAAGGAATTAAAAAAGGAAGTGTTAAAAAAGGATTTAAGAAAGCTGTTAAAGAAGGAAAGGAAGACCTTCTAGATGATTAAAAAAATAAATTATATTCCTTTTTTTTTGTTTAATATAGTTTTATTTTGATCTGTTTTTTTGGTTTGAGAAATCTTTTCTCAGCGAAATTTTATAAAATCATAATTTCATATTAAATTTGGTTAAAAAGTTAATTATAATATGAAACAGCTAAAAAAGTGACAATATATAAATTTTCTGTTATAACCAGTAATGGATTTCCTTATTATCATTTAAATGTCAATGATCCGCCGGAAGGAGTTAAACTTTATCTTAGGTTTTTTGATTTCTCAAAAATTGTACTTGATCAAGAAACTAACTTTAATCAAGCTAATTTGTTTGAGCTTCATGCGGGGTTAATTTCTGCTTTATTTAAATTTGCACACAGTATGAATAAAAAAATTGAAATTCTTGAATTTAATTCTAGTCAAGAAATTAAGACGCTTGTAAATAAATCTAAATTTAGTGGAAATGTTTTAATTACTGTCGAAACAGAGCCTTATATATTTCATAGATCTGTTTATGAGAAGATTAACTTAATTTACAATTCGATTATTACTAGTAAAATACCTCTTAGTTCATCCATGGAAATTCTACCTACCGAAGAAGAGAAAATTATTAATATTTTAACTGATATTAAAGCAAGGAATCATTTAAGGCGACATAAAAGTAAAATTAATCATGTGGGAACCGATTTCCTAATTGAAATGAAAAATTATGGTCTAAATGGAATATGTATTACTTCTTTCGATCTTTCTCCTATTACGGTGATTGGTAAAAAATATTTGTTAAAGGATATCCATGAGATTTTAAGAAATGTCGGAAATATCCCTGAAATTTCTCCTTTAAATTGGGTTTATCGCCAATCTGAATATGCTAATGAACAAATTTGGGTTTATATCTATAAATCAAATGTGGGACCAAGTATTAATGGTTTATTTGAGCCATACCTTTATCTACTTTTTTGTGACCCCCATTCTTATTTAGGAGAAATTCCTGAAATAGTAGGTAGAGAATTTAATAAGATTTTAATTTAAATTCTATTTCATCCCATTATAAGACTATTGATCATTGAACGTTCTAATATTTCACCTTTAGTTTAATGTAATAATCCTTTTATTAATAGAAAAAATAGATAAAATATTAATTAAATTTAAAATAGTGATTTGAAAGTGGCAATAGAGCTTACAACCTTAGAAGTATTTTATGGAAGTTTTACATTAATTTCTGTTGTAATTGCCCGAACATTTGTAATCATTAGTTCCATATGTTTCTATATTGGATACACATTACCGAAATTTATCAAGAAATTATTTATTAAAAGCTAATTTATAACCGAAAATTGTATTTAAGGTGAAAAAAGAATGAAAATGAAAAATGAAACCGCCATTGTAAGTGGTTCCACAAGTGGTATTGGGAAAAAAATTGCTGAATTATTTCTAAAAGAGGGGTGTAAAGTAGCAATTTGTTCCAGAAATGAAAACAGGGTCAAAGAGACTCTCACAGAATTTAAAGAAAAATTTGGTGATTCTGTTATCGGAGCAACTTGTGATGTTTCTGATCCCAACTCAGTAAAATCTTTTATAGAAAAAACGATTGAGACCTTTGGTTCAGTTCGGATTTTAGTTGCAAATGCGGGATTAAATTTAACCTATGGTCCACTTGAATATATACCCTTTGAAAAAGCAATTAACGATGCTAAAACTGTAATTGGAATTAACTTAATAGGGACAATAAATTCTATTTCTGCTGTACTACCTCAGATGGTTAAACAAAGATATGGGCGAATTGTTACTCTTGGAGGTGCAGGTGCTGACAGACCAATGGAAAATATGACTTTTTATTCAGCTTCAAAGGGAGGGATTCTTTCCTTCTCCAAATGCCTCGCAAAGGAATTTGAAGCTAATGATTATGACATAAAAATTAATATCTTCTTTCCAGGGATGATAGCCACTAATTTATATAAAAACACGCAACTAATAGAAGGCTGGACAGATCAAGAAACATATCAACGTGATTTGGATATGATTCATGAACATGTAGCAACTGACATTGAAGAGAGTTGTAGCAAAGTTATTCCGTTTGTCTTACCTAGTTGTAAAGACAATGGCAAGTCATTTAGAGGCTTTTCTGTTGTAAAACTAATAAAGGGGTTTAGAAAACTCTCCAAGGAAAGGAAAAAAATGGAATGAAAGGAGTAGAAAAATTTAGAGAAAAACTACCTGATTATCAGGGTAAAAGATTTCTTTTATTTATAGCAGTTGTGTTGGTTACTTTAGCAAGCTCATTAGTATTCCAGTTATTTATGGACTCACTACCACGAATTTTTGGAGATGTGGCTATTTTACAAATTTTAGCGCCTTTTACTCCGATAATTGGTTCATTAATCGTTTTAACAATTGGTTTCTCAATTGTTTATAATTTCTGGAGGGTTCGGGAACAATATTTAATGAGATATGGCAAATTAGCTTATCAAAAAGCATTTAAATTCGTAGTAATTGGCGTTCCTATGGTTATTACTATTATTATACACAGTTTTCTCCCTACAGATTTGATTGTACCCTATGATGACATTAATAGCATAAGTCAGTATTTAGCTAAACCTATTTTTGATATCTTTTTTGACGTTTCAATCCTATGCTTTTTATTTAGGATTTTATTTTTTATTTTCTTCTTAGCTATAGGTTTAAGAGTAGTTAATGTTGCATTAAAGGTCTTTGGTATTGATTATATGGGATTAATTTACATTTTTTACCCAGAGGAGTCTACACTTCAAAACCATGAGATATATTCCATAATACGCCATCCAACATATCATACTTTAATGTTACTCAGTATTAGCAGTATATTTTTCCGATTTTCAATTTACTCTTTTATCTATTTTCTAATTTTTATAATAGGGATAAATATTCATATTAAATTTGTAGAAGAAAAAGAGTTAATTGAGCGATTTGGAGAACAATATAAAAAATACAAGAAAGAGGTACCTGCACTCATTGTTAGATTTAAAGATCTAAAGAAATATCTCTCTCTTATTTTTTGAAATTATTAAAACTTGTCTTCTACTAGTTTAGCAAAATTCATAAAATTAAATTAGTCTTTTTTTTTTAAAAAGCTGTGGATTCCATTTACATAATTATGGATTTTGTTTAAAGATTGATAAAAAATGCAATAGTGGAATTTAATAATACTAAAATATAAAGAAATAAATTGTAATAAAAATATAATACAAAAAGTAATTAGTTATATTTGTTATGGAAAAAAAGTCTCCATTAAAAGAATGCATTGATTTTATTCAAAGCTACAAAAAGGGATTAATTGAGGACGACTCACCATTTTCTGAGGGCGATGATGAGGTTAGTTTTGATATCGTAGAAGATAGAATTTTTAGACTTCCTAAATGTGATGATATTAGAAAATTGGGTTTTGTAGATGGTGGAACATCTTCAATTTTAAGTGGAGCAGATTTTAATATAAGTTTAAATAGAGTTGCTGGAGTTAAATTTGAAAAAAATAAAGTAAGTGACCTCATCAATACTCCAGAAGTTATAGAATTCTATACTGCTACGATTCTTCAGCCGATAAATGATGGCAAAATGGTATATAATATTCATCTTTTCCCAAGAGAGTCAAAATTTAAAGATTTTTTGCCTAATAAAGAGATTATTATTCCATTGGATGACGTTAGAATAATGGTGGGTTTCCGATTTATGCCAAATATAGAGATATTTGGAGGTGTAGCAATGAGATTTGCTGAATGGACTTATGCCATGAAGTTTATCGAAAATGAATTAACTAGCGGGGATATATTCGTCAGAGATGGATCACTTCAAACCGGGTATAAGAATGAGATTCTTTTAGTAAAGAATTTATACTCAGTTGCAGTAAAAAATAATGTTTATATAACTGGACTTTCAAAATCATGCAGGTTGATTACAAAAAATGGAGATTCTTTAATATCTCTCATTGATATGATTGGAAATCAAAAATATTCAGAAGAAGAATGGTATTATCATCCTATACATCAAATAACAAGAGCAGATAATTTAGCTGATGTATATTTTGTAAAACTTCATAAATATGCTCGCTCACCTTTCAGGTTTGATATTTACTTAGAACAATCCAAAGGTTTAAGTCAACAAGAAAAAGAAGTCATTATCTCAAATATAGCGATTAACTCAAATGATTTATCGTTTCCAGGTTATCCTTATGGATTAATTAAAGTGGATCAACTGTGTAAAGTGGGCGAAAGAGAAATTGAACCCCAGAAAATTCATTTATTATCTGAATTTGATTCAGATATCTATCAAAGGTTTATTTTACCGCGTATACGTTCAATAGATGCGCATGATTTATTAAATTCAATAAGAAAAAATTAGTAAAGGAATAATAAATGACAGTTTTAGGAGATAAAATTGGTAGTTTTGTATCTGGTACTTTTGTCAAATTAATACTAAGACAAAAGTCTGATAAAGAATTTGAACTTGGAGAATTATTTGTTGCTGGAGAAAGCAAAGATAGTTATTCTATATTTCAAATTAAAGATTTATATTATGGTTCTCAAATCCCTGATAGTTCTTTAGAACTTATGGTGGGATATGGATTAGAAAGGGAATCTTCTGATCTTAAAATTTATGAACCAGAATTAAGAAATTATGTTCTTGCACAAGCAAGAGAATTAATATCTGTAAATAAAAATCCTGAATCCCAGAAGTATGAGTTGTCAATACCTAAAAGATTACCCAAATTCTTTTCTGATGTATATAATCTTAATGAGTCCCACCTTCAATTTTTTAAAGAAGAGGAACTTAATGTTCCACTAAATCTAGGGAAAGTACGTTCTGGTTCGAATGTTATGGATGTTGATGTAAAGTTAGAAGCGATAGACGTGTTAAAGCATCATATTCTAATACCTGCTGCGACAGGAAGGGGAAAGTCAAACTTAGTAAAAGTAGTACTATATGATCTCATGGAAAATGATAAATGTGGAAAATTGGTGTTTGACCCTCATAATGAATATTATGGAAGTATAACTCAGAAAGGATTACGAGATCATCCAAAGAGTTTTGAATTTTTAGATTACTATACAGTTAGAACTATACCGGGTGCTCTTAATTTACGATTTAATATTAATTTAATAAATCCTGGACATATAATAGACAGTATAAGTCTTACAGATCCTCAAATTCAGGCTTTGGTTGCATTTTATAGAGCATATAGAACAAAATGGATTCGAGAATTATTTAATGAATTCACTGATGATCGAAAGAATCAATTTGGAATACATCCTAATACTATAGAAGTTCTTAGAAGAAAAATTGGTATACTTTTACATATTTCAACCGATGATGAGGGGAATATCTTAGAAAATGGTATCTATACTTCTGATGGCCATGAACAAATAACACATGATATTTTAACT
The DNA here is from genome assembly GCA_048887165.1 of Candidatus Hodarchaeota archaeon. GTDB lineage: Archaea > Asgardarchaeota > Lokiarchaeia > Sigyniarchaeales > SOKP01 > SOKP01. The sequence continues at coordinate 44,134 of JBHLJZ010000007.1, forward strand.
TCTTTATCAAAAGGTAAAACTGTTATAATTGATACTTCTTTATTTCAAGGTTCTGAAGAAATTTTTATTGCTTCTATAATCGTGGAATCTGTATTTAATGAATATAGAAGGCTTAAATTTAAAGATCAATTACAAGATAGACCAGTGATATCCATAGTAATTGAAGAGGCTCCACGAGTGATTGGAAAAAAAGTACTAGAATCTGTAGACAACGTTTTTGGAAAGATCGCTCGTGAAGGAAGAAAATTTCAAATTGGACTTGTTGCAATTACTCAGCTTCCAAGTGTCATAGACCGTGAAATCCTGGCTAATATGAATACTAAAATTATTTTAGGAAATGAAATGGGACCCGAACGTAGGGCTCTAATTGAAAGCTCAGCTCAAGATTTATCAGATGATTATCAAACTATTGGAAGTCTAGATAAAGGGGAAGCAATTGTAACCTCCACTTTTACGAAATTTGCTGTCCCAATTTATATCCCGCTGTTTGAAGATTTTATTAAAGGTGTTAAAAAAGAACCTGTTTCAAAAAAAAAAAGTAAAAGAATCTCACCAGGATTTTCATGAAATTACAGCAAACTAAATTATTTGATGACCAAAAAGAGAAAAAGATGAAATTTAAATTTGCTCATTTAGCCGATTGTCACTTAGGAGCATGGCGAAATGAGATTCTAAATCAAATAGGATTTGAGGCATTTAAAAAAGCGATTGATAAAATTATTGAAGAAAAAGTAAATTTTGTTATAATCAGTGGGGATTTGTATGATGTAAGCAATCCGAGGATTTCCATTGTAGATTTATCTGTTAAAGAATTAAAAAGATTGAAAGATAACAATATTCCTGTTTATGGAATTATGGGTTCTCATGATTTTTCTCCCTCCAATCGAACTATGATACGTCCTTTAATATCTGCCGATCTATATACTGACGTTTCTAAAGGAGAGATAATTGATAACGGGAAATTAAGATTGATGTTTACTGAAGATCCGAGGACTAGAATCAAGATCACAGGTTTAAGAGCAAGAAAAAGAAGCTTGGAGATAGAAGATTATAAAACTTTAGATAGAGACAATCTCGAGAAGGAAAAAGGTGCGAAGATTTTTGTACTTCATACCTTACTAAGTGAACTAAAACCTAAAGAATATAGAGATATGGAATCCGCTCCCAAATCGTTATTGCCCCCCAATTTTGATTATTATGCTGGTGGACATCTTCATAAAACTGTTCCTGAAATATTAAGAGAAAGTGAAGAACCACTCAATATTAATGATAAAAATAATATAGTTTATCCTGGATCTCTTTATCCAACAGATTTTCGAGAACTTGAAAAATATCAGTATGGTGGATTTTGTATTATTTCTGGAGATTTAGATAATGATTCAGAAATTTCAAATCTGAAAGCTCACTTTATATCAATTCAAATAAAAGAGATTTGCTCAGTTCTAATTGATTGTAATAATAAGACTGTAAAAGAAGCTCTTGATTATATTGTTAAATCAATATCACATTTGGATGTTAATGGAAAAATTGTTACTGTTCGAATTATTGGTACTTTAGCTTCTGGAAAAGCTTATGAAATTAAACCAAACGAAATCAAACAATTAATTATGGATAAAGGCGCTATCGAGGTTTTAATAAATAAAAATGCTCTTGTCTCAAAAGAATATTCATCTAAAAGAGTTGTTGTTGGAAAAACAAATAAACAAATTGAGGATGTATTAATCCATGAACATGCTCAACAAACTAGAATTAAAAAAATCTCTAAAGATATTATGGAAAATAAAATCCACGAAATTTTAGAAGTTTTGGGTATAGAAAGAGAAGAAGGCCAAAAAGTTAAGGAATATAATGAAGATTTACTGCAAAAGTTTCTTGCTATTTTCGATATAGCTGATGAGGAGGATAAGACTTGATATTGGAATCGATTGAGATTAAAAACATTAGAAGTATAAAAAATTTAGAATTAGAATTTCCTCAAACAACAGTACTTTTTTTTGGAGATATTGGAAGTGGCAAATCCTCAGTATTGAAAGCAATCGAATTCGCATTATTTGGTATTTTGACAAGTGCTGATCTAAGTGGTGAGTCGATTCTAAGACGTGGTGAAAATACTGCTTTTGTAAAATTGACTTTTTTAGTTGATGAAAATAAGTACACTATAGAAAGGGGTCTTTCAAAAAATAGTAAAGGACAGATATCCCAAACAAAAGGCTTATTAATTGCTAATGGTAGTCCTGCTTCTTATGCCGCTACTGATTTACGGAGGAAAATACTAGAGATTCTTAATTATTCGGTTACTAGATATGAAAGGGCAAAAAGTATTGATCTTTTTAGATATACAGTTTATACACCTCAAGAATCTGTAAAAGAAATTTTAGAAGCGAATCCAGATATCCGATTTGAAATCTTAAAGGATGTTTTTGGGATTGAAAAATATGAGGTTTCTTTAAGAAATATCAGTATTATTACTGATTATTTAAGAGATAAAATTAAAGAAATAAAGATTATAACAAAACAATTTGAAAATCTTAATGAATTAATCCTTCAAAAAGAAGAGGATTTATCAAGTCAAAAATCTAAGATAATTGTATTAAATAAAAGTAGGGAATTAAAACAAAAAGAAATTGATAATCTCCAACAAGATCTTAAGAAAGCAAGATTAAAAAAAGAAGGTTTTGCTAAAAAGGTAGTAGAACTAGAGAATAAAGAAAGTTTATATAAAGAAAATATAGATTTAAGGGAAAAGTGTAAAAAAG
>JBHLJZ010000007.1:46899-70536 GCA_048887165.1 Candidatus Hodarchaeota archaeon
ATAACACTCAAAACAATATAAAGAAGCAGGAAAATGAAGCAAAAAAAATTATATTAAAAAAATTATCATTAAAATTAAATGAGGAGCAATTTCGAGAACAAATTTCTGAATTAAGAAGGAGTCTTTCAAGCAAGGAAAAAAAGAAAGCTGTTATAGAACAAAAAATTAAGGATATAGATAAATTATTGGAGCAAGGAAAATGTTCTTTGTGCGGTCAAGAAATTCATGAAGAAGAGAGATTTAAAAAAGAACTTAATGAAGCACTAGAAACTGTTGATTCAATCTCAAAAGATCTGGAAAAAATTTCAACCGATATTAAGAATTTTGAGGAAGGATTAAAAGATTTACAAGAATTTAAAGCAAACAAAGAAAAAAGAGAACTGTATGAAAAATTAATAGAAACTAGTAAAAAACAAGAAAAGGATCTACAACAAAGGCTTGGAGATTTAGATATTAAAGTAGAGAAATTAAAAAAAGAATTGAAAGACGCATTAAACATTTTTAAAGTATCTAATATCGCAAGTCTAAGAAATTTAGAAAACGAATTTAAAAATAATGTAAATTCACTCGAAGAAAAAATAGATAAGTTTAAGTCAGAAAAAAATGATCTTGATAAAAAAATAAGTGCAGAAGAAAAAGCAATAGAGTTTTTAGAAAATGAAATTAATCAAACAAAAGCTAACATAGAACTTAAAAAAAAGTTGAGCCAAAAGTTAGAATATTTAACTGAAATTAGATATTGGGCGATCCAAGAATTTCCAACTCTATTGAGGGATATTGAAAGAGAAATAATGATTTCAAGTGCCAGACATTTCAATTCGTATTTTAAAGAATGGTTTAATATCTTAGTAGAAGAAGGAAATATAGAAGTAGAGATTCGTATTGATGATTTTCAACCATTAATTAATGTTAATGGTCATGATTCCCCTTTTCATGACCTTTCGGGTGGGGAAAAAAGCGCTATATCTTTAGCTTATAGACTAGGATTAAATAAAATAATTAATGAAAGGTATCAAGAAGTTAAGACTAAAGATTTATTAATATTAGATGAGCCTACCGATGGATTTAGTCAACAACAAGTTAATAGAATGCAAGAAATTTTTAATACTCTAAATACTTCTCAAATGATCATTATTTCTCACGAAAGGGTATTAGATTCTTTTGTAACAGATATTTTTACCTTTAAAAAAAGAAATCATCAAACTTATGTGGTTAAAGAAACGTAAAACTACTTTATCAGAGATTCATACTTCACTCTAACTTCAAAAGTTTAATCTATAAAAGTATGTCTACGTTAGATTAAATACTTTCCTAAAAGAAGTAATATTGACTAATATAAATTTGATCGTCTAATGAAGTTTGAGAAAATTGAATTTGATTCTATATATATGGATATTTATAAATTATCAGAAGGTATATATGCCACAATTTTTAATCAAGAAATAGGAGCCAGTTCGAACGCGGGATTCTTTGACCTAGGAAATATAACCATAGTATTTGACACATTAATGGACCCGTGGGCTACTAAAGACTTGATAAGAGCAACTAAGCTAATTACAAATAAAGATCCTTTCTTATTAATTAATAGTCATTATCATCTCGATCATACATTTGGAAATAGATTGTTTTCTAATTCGATGCCTATTATGAGTAGTCCTGGTACATTCGAACAATTTGATAAAGCACTTAATGAAGCATTTAAACGACTTCAGGATATAGCACCGGGGGAATTGAACAGAACTAAAGAATTATTACAAACAGAAAAAGATCCTAAGAAGGTTCGTGAATATCAAAACGATATTGAAACATATAAAGAAGTACAAGCTCCCGATTTTAAATTAAGAGCGCCAGATTTTCTACTCTCTAATAAAATGGTAATCAATGGTACTGAAAGATCTGTTGAGATAATTAATGTAGGAAATGCACATTCCTATGATGATGTAATCGCTTATTTTCCGGATGAAAAAATCTGTTTTATGGGAGATTTACTTTTTGCTCAATTAGATCCAGAATGGGCTAAAGGTATTAATGGTATTCCATGGTCAATAGACCCACAAAGCTTTAGAGATCTGATGAATAGCTATCTCGAAAAAGATATAGAAGTCTTTGTTCCAGGTCATGGAACTTTATGCTCAAAAAAAGAAGTTAAGAATACAATTGAATTTCTCGAAACCTATTTTCTTAAGAAATAATAATTGAGAGCTTAATTCTATATAAATATTATTTTTCTTTCATCGGTTTTCTTCAATATTATTCAGATTCTCAAAGAATTCCTTCTTTAATTTTCGGATATTTTTTTTCTTTCGAATGCGATAATAGATGTAACCCTATTGTAGGAAACAAAGCTTATAGATAAATATAGTTTCTATGTATTTTGAATAATTATTCGCAAAACTTAAATACCTCTAATTATTTATAATGAATAGTTATTCGAATAATTAATTGAAGAAAACAAAATAGAGATGGTATAAATTGAAGAGTTATCAGGAGATGATTAAAACAGATATTTTTGATAAAAAAGATTCATATGCCGTGGATACTAACATTACTAAGATGTGTTGGAGTTGCGAGACTAAAAATAAGTCAGGTTATATGGTCAAAGATATTTCAAAAAATCGTAGAATATTTTTCTGTCAAGATTGTTATAATAAGTTGACTAGTTAAGTCTTTTTGTTTGAGTAATTTTGTTTTCTAATTTTCGGGAATAAAGCTCCAGTTCTTTGCTGATATTGCTTATATTGTTCACCAAATCGTCTAACAAGATCCTGTTCCTCATAATAAATCATTATTGGAACATATAGTATGATATAAAACAACATTAGAGCTAAAATGAACCAAGAATTTATCATGATTGCTATTGTAATAAATAAAGGAAATTCTCCAAGTGATTGTGGATGTCGAATATATTTATATATTCCACCATACATCTGTGTTTCTTTAGATGGTTGAACAGTTTCTTTACCAGCATCGTTTATGGCCTTAAGAAGTATAAATACAAAGGGAACACTAATGGTTACACCAAGTAAAATACTTATTATATAATTCTTATGGATTTTCCAATTTACTAACGGAATAGGGAACCAAATCCACACTATCATATTTACTATAAGGACGATTTCAAATAAACTTGCAATTATACGCAATTGCTTGCATTCCCTCCATGCTTGGTTACCTTTACTTGTTTCTCTCTTAGCTGGCTGAACACTTAAGATATAAAAATAACTAAAAAGAAATAAGTTTATAATTAATGAAATAAAATTTATCCATTCAATCATATAATTATAAACACTATCGGTATTTTTAGTTAGAATTTTGCTTTAGGGAGAACCATTAGTGAATTAATCAACTCAGCCATACATTGAGCAGTAGAATGCAGTTTATTCGTATCAATCTTATCGAGTGTATCTTCTGCCGTTAATAAATAATAGGGAGATCTAATCCAATGAATAACCTTTAAATCTGATTGAGTTGCAAAGTGCCCTGCCTCTCCAATTGGAGGCGTTGCGAAAAAATTATCGGGAATTAACATCATTCTCTCTATATTATAATCCTTACAGACCTTAACTACAGGTGCTACTAAATTTTCATTTTGAGAAAGAAATATAGCTCCCATTGCTAAATTATTTGTGATTTTAAAATTATGAGTTTCTGGATCTTCTTCAACCTCTTTTGCACAAATGTGTTCTAAGTTTACATCTACAAGAACGTCTTTTAACAAGGTGTTTCTATATTTACGGGCAAATTCTTCAGCTCCTATTCCGCCGTATAGATGTCCTGCTGATAAACAAAATAGTAATGACCTTGAACGTTCATTCTTAGGTACCTTTGACCATGCTCTTAATTGAGCTAAGACCATAGCTACTCCTGTACCATCTTCAGATGCACCCTTGAATGCTGAATCATGATGACTGGAGATCATAATCATCTCTTCTGAAGTTCCTGGTAAAATACCCCATATATTATGTGCTATAGCAGGTTCTTGAAATCCTTCGAGAATAATAGTACCTTGACAATTATTTTCCTGAACTAATTTTCGAACTTGAATTCCATCATATTTACCAACATATAATGCAGGAATCGGTTTCATAACGCCATCATAGGGACCCCAATGGCTATTAATATTTGATGGATAATCCCTTAAAATTAATATTAAACCAAGAGCACCTCTATCAAATGCTCGCCAATAAACCGAATCCTCCCTTCTTTTACCACCCAAAGCCTGGGGAGGCAAATTTGATAAAACGAATGTTAATATAAGCTCAGTAGTTTTATCAATTGAACTTGAAGGATCAGAAACATAATAGAGTTTTGCCAACTTTATTATTTTACCTAAAGGCAAAGTTGGACATTCAATATCAGCTACGACAATCTTACCTTGAACATCTACTCCCTTAAAATCCTTCGGTTGCCCAGTATCAACATAAACCAAAGGAGCTTTGATACCTTCGGCATTTGTAAATCCTGTATTAAGTACATAAAAACATGGAATCTCGATCTGTTTTCCGTCTGTTGATATTATCAGTTTCCAATTTAAAGCACTCCAATTAATTAAGTTGATAGGTTCTTTTTTTACCGATTCCAAACCTAGTTCTTCTAATTTACTGACCAAAAAATCTTCAATTTGATGAGCTTCATGAGTGCCAATCCTTCGATGTGGAACTCTGCAAATATCTTCTAAATCTCTCTGGATAATCTCTGCAGAAGGAGCTCTAACATCAAGAGTTGGTGCTTTAGTTTCAATTAGAATTCTTTCAACCCGTTTTCTTATACTTCTCATCTTTGGAATTAATTTTATCAAATTAAATAGAAATTTCTTTTTTGATAATCTAAATTCTGTAACGGTTTCCGATTGCTCTTGAATTTCATTCATAATTATAACAATATTCTTTTATTATTTATTTAAAATTAATTATTGCTAAGAATGATATTAATTCTGATCCTAAATTTTTATTTTATTAATTTGAAATATTCAACAATAAGACTTTGTCTTAATAAATTATAAAAAAAAAAATTAATTATTTTTATGAAAGATTTTCAGAAGGATTATGCGAGTCCTATAATAGCTAATGCTTCCCTTAAAGTCATTAAAGGTTCTATCTTATAATGCACTCCTTCGACTTCAAAATATCCCGTTAATCTTTTTGCAATTGCAACATACCCTTCATGTGATTTATCATCATCAACTTCGTAAATCCCATATGCTTTAATTAATCCATTATCATTTGAGACAGTTGCATAAATCTGGGGCGGTTTAACATAATCGGGAAGTTTTGGCAACTTTGGTAAAATTTTACCTATTTCTTCTGCTTTCTCTCCAGGAAAGTAAATTAAAGTTAAGAAATTTACCATTTATGACTTCACCTCTCTTTTTAAAATTGATATGTTAAATTATTATTAGATTTTGCTGTGGGTAGTAATATTAATATCAACTATTTAAGGATTTACTAAAAATTAAGGTTTAATGTTATTTGGAAAAAATGATATTCTTTTATTATTTATTTATAGTTAATTAATGCTGAATAAGTTGAATAGTAAATTAAAAAAAGATATTGGTTTTTCCTCATTTTAAAATATCCTAAAAGCACTTTTTAAATTGTATTTTTAAAATATTAAGCAAATCTTTTAAGATGTAATATGACGCCTGTTATTTAATAAAATATAAAAAAAATAGGTGACAAATGAATGGAATTAGGAAAACTTTTAAGTTTAATAGGTGGAATTATAACTCTAATTGCAACCTATGTCTTTGCGTGGTTTGTAGTTGATATAACTGGCACTCTTTACTATGGGCATGGTATAGGGATCGTTATAAGTTTACCAGAAACATTTGCAAATGCAGAATCTATTGCTGCTAGTTGGGGACCAGATATACCTGGTTTTGTTCTTTATATTGTAGGAGGATGCCTTATATTCTTTTTGTTCTCTGGTATTCTAATATTACTAGGTGTAAAAAACCGAATAATCCCTATAATTGGAGCAATTATGCCGATCGCGATTGCACTTGCTGTTATCTCTAGTCCTTTTAATGTTCCTCCAAATGTTATAAATTACATTGCTCCATTTTCAAGTGAAAGTTTAGGTGGATTTCCCCTTAATATAATAATTGGACCAACAGGATATGGTGCTTCTGTATCACTAGGAAATTATCTATTACTTGCTGGAGGAGTATTAGGAGTTATTGGTGGAATATTACCAAGAGACTGAAGTTATAAATGTATAAATTTCATTTTTTTTATATTTTAAAATAATGAAGACTAATCAATTTCGAGATTATTTGTAAATGCCGATAAAATTATATCGGTATTTTAACTTTTACAACAGCTATAAGATAAATATCGCTCCGAATATTATAAAACAGAACAAAAATATGATTAACATCTTCAATTACCGCAACGCATCTATTGTCTCCGAATGCAAAATTTTTAATTAAAAAAGATAATAAAAAGAAAAATTTTAACTAATACTTATTTATAATTTAGTACCACAGAGTAAACAATATTTTTGCCTATTATTATCAAGTTTTACGCCACAATTAGGACAGAAATAAGGTTTTTCAATATTTATTATTTCCTCATTTGTTGTAGTTCTCTGAGAATTTTGAGTTTCTATACTCTCAGATACTTTTTCGTTATATTCTTTTGAGGATTTTCTTTGGGATAGAAGATATAAAAGAATTAAGGCTATTAAAGCAAAAACAATGAATCCTAAGATTATGAATATTAACCCACTTGTTCCCCAATCGAACATATGATTCATTCCATAGTGATCATAATCATACATTATCTTAACACCTCAGATGTAAATTAAGTTCTGTTTTCTTTGACTTTTATGTTTGATTGACTTTGTTGATAATTTCCTCTAACTAATAAGTAAAGTAATAAGCCTAATACATTAAAAATCAGAGACATTATTAACCATATCTCAGAATTAACAATTCCTCTTCTGACAGCGTCTTTATGGACATAATAGGCGATTATAACACTAGTAATAATGTACCCACCCATCCCTAATACCATAATTAACCATGAATACGGCCCAAATATGCTAATTAACCAATCCATCATATGAAAATCTGCATCAAAAATCATTTTTCCACCAATTTTTATTATTTTATTATTCTGAAATATATCTATAGAAATATAGATTTAAGAATTGGTATTATAAAATATATGTTATTACCAAAAATAGGATAAGTTAAACAAACTCATTAATATTAACTAATTATATAATATATTCTACACCCACATGCAATCCAAAGTTCTCTTATTTTTTATTTGGAAAGGACTTTTCATAACACCGGACTGGAAAATCATTAGGTAATGCTGCAACACATCGATTGCAGGATGTACACGCTGAACTATCTTTTTTCCCAACTTTAATTTGCTTAACGAGAAGTGGCTCTCTAATAAATGGTCTACACATAGATATGAAATCGGCATAGCCACTATTTATAATATTTTCCATACAATTAAGGGTTCTCAAGCCTCCTACAAGTATAAGTGGCGTTTTTCCTATATGTGGTTTGATAAATTTTGCTAATTCTAAATTGTATGCTTCTTGTAAATCAAATTTACCTTGCATTTCATGAAACATTTTTTTTGCTGAATCTCTTATACTTTCAGGAACCCATTGTACAAGTTCTTCTGATGGTACTTCACCTCGAACAACATCAAACAGAGAATAGTGATTCGTCCCCCCACTTATCTCAATTGCGCTAATTCCAAGCTCTACTAACCATTTTGCATACCTTGCAGCTAAAGGAGGAGTAATACCTTCTTTCTGTGTATGATCATGAGCATTTAATTTAATTAAAATAGGCATATCCTTAGGAATCACACTCTTAATCTGTAAGAATATTTCTTTCAAGTATCGAAACATATTCTCATCAGAACCACCCCATTTATCGGTTCTATGATTAAAGTAAGGAGAAAGAAATTGATTTATTAAGTAGCCATGGGCAGCATGAATTTGAATTGCATCGACCCCTGCATTTACCGCACGCTCTGCAGCATCACCAAAAAGCCTAATAGTCTCTTTAATTTCTGATTCATTCATTTCTTTAGGTTTTGAAAAGGTGAAAGGATTCATAACTTTCTTAGAAGGTCCTAGAGGGGTAGTTCCTATAATTTGGGGATAGGTCTGTGGTCCTGCATGCACGAGTTGTATCGCTACTTTTCCATTTTCCTTATATATCGTATCTGTAACTGCTTTTATTCCAGAGATATGGTCATCAGAATAAATGCCGGTTTGATATTTAAACGCTCTGCCAAACGGGTGAATATACATATATCCTAACACAATTAAACCAATTTCTCCCTTTGCAAGTGTTTTATACATCTTAATCATATTATCTGACACAAATCCTTTATCGTCCGCCATGTTTTCACAAGTAGCAGACCGTATAAATCGATTGTTGACATCCATATTACCGATCTTTATAGAATCGAACATTCTTGTCATAAATTCTCAATTGTCAGGTAATTAATCATAAGCAGTAATTTATTTATTATGTAAAAATATTTATAATTCTTAACATTCGAGTTGAAGTAAGTTGACAAATGAAATGAATGAAGAACAGAAGAGAAAAATTTGGAAGCTACTCTCAGGAGTTACTTTTTGTGCATTAAGTACGTGTTCTAATGGAGAACCTCAAACAACTATAGTTCAACCTTCAGTAACACCTGATTTAAAGATTATTATATTGGCAAAAAATACGAGAAAAAAAATTAGCAATATTAAACAAAATAATCGCGTGTGGTTAACTTTTGATGCGAAAGGTATGTTTAAAATTCCTAAAGCAATATATATTAAAGGAAAAGCAGAGTTAGAACCACTAAGTCAAAATTCGTTCGAAGAATTCCTCTCCTATCATGGTTGGGTTACAAAAAAAATCTATAAAAAGCTAACAGAAGAAGGCTTCGAACATTCAACAAGAATTATAATTAAACCAGAAAAAATCATTACAATTGGTATATTTGGGAAACTTGAAGATACTATATCTTTCACAGTTTAAATAAAGAAAGTTTTTACATTAAATCTTTATAAAGAAATAGCCTTTCGTGAATAAGCGCTTGCCAAAAGTCCGTACCAATGATATTAATATTAATTATAAAATTCTTGGGTCAGGAGATCCCTTTATTTTAATTCATGGGCTTAGTAGTTCATTAAATAGTTGGCCACCATACAGTATTAGGCAATTCTCCAAATATTTCAACATTATCTTATTTGACAATAGAGGTGCAGGGAGAACTGATGCTCCTGATGGAAATTATGATGCCAAAATGATGGCTGATGATACTATTGGTCTTATGGATGCTTTAAACATTAAGAAGACTTATTTGTTAGGCTTTTCAATGGGAGGATGTATAGCCCAAGAAATAGTACTTAATTACCCTAATAGAGTGACCAAATTGATACTTTCCTCTTCCTGGTGTGGTCCTTCTCATGGAATTGTTACTCCAATCCCAAAAGATAATCCATTCCCAAAGATGCTGCCTTTTATGAAAGAAGAAAAGTACGAAGAAGTGGCCCGAATACTAACAAATTCTTTATTTCCTGAGGGGTATAAAACAAAAAATCCTGATATTATTGAAAAAGTAGTAAAAAATTATATGGCTTATCCCCCAACTCCCAAGGGTTTTGAAGGACAGTCAGCATACGTTAAAAAGTTTGAAACTTATGATAAATTATCAAAAATAAGGATCCCTACTTTAATTTTACATGGAACAGAAGACAAAATATTACCAGTTCAGAATGCTAAGATTATGGCTGAGGAGATACCTAATGCCGATTTAATTTTATTCGAGAATACTGGTCATGGGCTGATTATTCAAGAACTCAAACTTTGGACCAAGAAAGTGATAGATTTTTTAGTAAGAAAATAGTAATTAAATAGATGTTTTAATTTTTATAAAGTAAAAATGAAGTAATTTGTATGAGAGAATGGAAGGAGATTTATTCTCAAAAATACACATCAAAAGAGGAAGCGGTCTCAAATATAGAATCTGGAAATAGGGTAGTATTTGGACACGCTGCTGGGGAACCTATTGTTTTAGTAGATGAGCTTGTAATGCAAAAAGACCGTCTACAAAATGTTGAAATCGTTCATATGGTCCCTCTTAGGGAATGTCGCTATTGTTTACCTGAGATGAAACCACATTTCCGCCATAATTCTTTATTTGCAGGGGTAGGAACACGAAAAGCAATAAAGGAAGGAAGGGCAGATTATACTCCAACTTTTTTTTCTGAAATACCTCGTTTATTTAGAGACAAGATTTTACCTGTAGATGTTGCACTTATTCAACTTTCATCTCCAGATGAGAAAGGTTTCATGAGCTATGGAGTGTCTGTAGATTACACCGTGCAAGCCGGAAAATCCTCAAAAATTGTCATTGCTGAGGTAAATGAACAAATGCCGAAAACCAATGGTCCTAATATCCATGCTTCTGAAATTGATTATATAGTGGAGACTGATAGACCCTTAATAGAAATTCCTCTTCCTAAAATTACAGAAATCGAAGAAAAGATAGGCTGTAATATAGCTTCATTAGTCCCAGATAAGTCGAATCTTCAATTAGGTATTGGGGGAATTCCTGATGCTGCATTAAAATTTCTTCAAGAAAAGAAAGATTTAGGAATTTATACCGAAATGTTCTCTGATGGAGTAGTAGAATTATACGAAAAAGGAATTATAACAAATAAATATAATAACTTGCATCCAGGTAAATTTATTGCCACATTTTTGATGGGGACAAAGAAGCTTTACCAATTTGTTGATAATAACCCTAATGTTGAAATGCATACTGTCGATTATACTAATAATATTATGATTGCTGGAAAAGTTAAAAATTTAATTTCAATCAATTCTGCCCTCCAAGTTGACTTATTTGGACAGGTTTGTGCGGATACACTCGGTTATCAACAATATTCAGGTGTTGGGGGTCAAGTCGATTTTGTTCGAGCATCTAGTTTATCCCCTGGAGGTAAATCTATAATTGCACTGCCCTCATCAAATAAAAAAGAAACAATAAGCCGAATAGTTTCGAAATTAAATGAAGGATCGTGTATAACCACCTCACGTAATGATATTCATTATATAATTACTGAATTTGGTATTGCAGATTTACGTGGAAAGACAGTACGACAAAGAGCAAAATCATTGATTAATATCGCCCATCCTAAATTTCGAGATCGACTTAAAGAAGATTTTGATAGGAACTTCATATTATGAATTAATCCTTTATTGTATTATTTTGAAGTATTAAGACTTTTTTAACCAAGGACAAGATAAAATACATACCATACATCCTTTATCCCCTAGGCAAGTCTTAATATTTAAAACATCCTCTCTACGTGTAGGATGATCTTTAAAGGAAATAAAAGTAAGTGCTTTTTTAGGACATGTTTCTATACATTTTCGGCAATCACCACATTCATTTTTAATTACTTGATTTACTTGAAGTGGTATATCGGTCAAAATCGCAATTAAACGATGTAAAGGGCCATATTTTGGAGATATAATTAATAATGACCTACCCTGCCAACCAAGTCCAGCTGTTTTTGCTAAGAGTTTAAGAGACATAAATCCTAAGCGATTAATAGGATCAAATTCATCTTCAGTATGAATAATAAGTTGCCTATATCCCTTATCTTCTAAATATTCCATTATAGAAAAGGCAGCATCTTCTAAAAATAATGCAGTTTCGCTTCCAGATGCTTTTTTCCCTAACTTTCCATATTGAGCCCCTAATACAATAGCATAAGGAAACATATTTACAAATTTTTTTACATCCGTAGGAAGTCCAGTTTGCATGTCCTTTAATAAATGCATGTCAGCAATACCAAAAGTATCTATCTCTAGCTTATTGATATATTTTCTAAGATTTTCTGTTTCAATTTTCTTTTGTTCTTCCATAATCTACAATTTTATCCTATTTATTTTTTAGAAACTGTTCTGTTGCAGCTTCTGCTTAAGGTTCTGAGCAAAATCTTCTGCTTGTTTGATGTCTTCAGAATTCGGTCTACCCTTATTCATTCCCCCAAAATATTTCAAGAAACTATTTGTGTTAAATCCTTTACAAGCAAATTCATCAACAATCATATACCCTTTAGATTGCAGTTTTTCCCTAAGTAAAGAGTGATCTTTGGCAACTTTATCTGCTCCTTGCATCGCACTGGTTGAGAAAATAAATGCTTTCCTGTTAGTAATTTGTGGTAGTTTATCAGCAAGGTCTAGCAGAAGTTTATGGTGTTTTGCACCATATATACCTGAGCCAAAACCTATTATGTCATACTCCTGAAGTTCTTCTGGGTTAATTTGCTGAGGCCTTTTTATTTGTGCATCAAGAACTTCTGCGAAGACTTTAGCAATTTTCTCAGTATTATTGTGATGGTATGAATATAAAACCAATAGAGATTTCATAATTACCTCTCATATTTATTAGGTTTTTCTATAGTTATTACGACATTCCCCTTTTTTTGTCCTGTTTCGACATACTTGTGAGCCTCGACAATCTGTTCTAATGGATAGTATCTATCTATGACCGATTTTATCTCTCCCGCCTCAATAAGCTCTTTAAGTAAAACTAAATCTTCAGTTCTCTCGGCGATTGTACCAGATACCACTTTCTTGCTGCTTGTTATTGAAGCCCATAACCCTCTAATTCTTCGTAGCATCCCATGATTAGTTTGAAGATAAATTCCATTTTTATTTAGCGACTTTATACAACCTGAAAAGGAACTCTTACGTACTACATCAAAAATAACATCATAGTTCTCACCCATCTTGGTGAAATCTTCTTGAGTGTAATCAATTACATGGTTTATTCCAATGGAGTTCAACATTTCCAATTTTTCTGAGCTGTCTACACCAGTCACTAAAGCTCCAAATGATTTTGCAAGCTGAACCGTGAAAGTACCTATACTTCCACCAGCACCATTAATCAAAACCTTTTGTCCACTTTGTATATTTGCTTTTTTAAGAAAATACAGTGCATTAAGTCCCCCAAGAGGAACTGCGGCTGCTTCTTCATAAGTCATATTGGTCGGTTTTATTGCCATCATACATTTTTCAGGTAAGCATAGATATTCAGCATACGCACCCATATTAAAACCCGTAGATCCAAAAACTTTGTCTCCTTTTTTAAATAATGTAACATCTTTGCCTATGGCTTCAATTTCTCCAGCTGCATCCTGTCCTAATATTGTTATTTTCTTTGGTTTTTTTAATCCATTATAAATCCTCATGAAAAAAGCTAACGAGCGAGAGAATTTTAGACTTCGCATCTCACAATCGCCCATTGTTACTGAGGTAGCATGAATTTTTAATAATATTTCATTGTCCTTTGGACTAGGTTTTTCTACGTCTTTGAGTTGAAGTACGTCTGGTGGTCCATATCCAGTCCATATAATCGCTTTCATAACTATATCTCCTTTTTTGAAATTTTATACTTACTAAATAATTAATTGAGTAAGAATTTACTTCTTCTCAGATTTTGTAATGTATTATCTATGGGATAATGGGTGGAAAAAACATAAGCGCTATTCCGATAAGTACTTCAAATAGAATTGCTAATATACCACTAAATGATGACAGAGATTCATATGCTTTAACTTCAGGTTTTACGAGTTTCATCCCATTAGCAAACCCAATTAAAATACTGGTTGCAAATCCTAACCATCCAATAAAGGGGATTGCCAAACCGTAAGTAACTAACCCAATTGAAAACATGAGTGTTCCAATAGACCAACCGATCATAGCAAATGCGAATCTATTGCTTTTTGTGTGAAGAATGTTTCGATATGAGTCCATCAACGATCGCTTCTCCGCATCACTAGTAGATGAGTATTTTACTGCTATATTAATGAGCTTCCAATAATCTTTTTCAATATAGACTTGGATCGACCCTTCTGCTACTCGAAAGATTACCAAAACAATTCCTAGTATCATGTTATATGGGCTAATAACAAAAAACAACATTATAGCGAGTGTAATGACGCAAAAATGTTCTATGAGCGCTATCCCGACTCCCATTTTAAATTTTTTTGGATTGTTATTAAAATTTTGCAACTTATAGTCTGATTCATAATGCTTCGGTGTTGGTTCTAATATATACCCAAATGCTGCCATTGCAATTTGTAAAATCAAGATAAACAGAAATAGAAAACCAGATAACCTCATTAAGATTATCATTGGGAATCCTCCAATTTATTCATCATTTTTTTTTACCTTTTTTTTAGTTTATAATATTTATATAAAAAATTTAAAAAAGTTTATCAAAATAATCGAGTCGATGCATACAAAATAGTCAGTAGGTTAAATATAAAACTTACAATTAACAAAAATATATCATAGGCCTTATAACCCTTGATTCCAATGAGATTGAAACCAAAAAAGAAGATGGCTACGATTATATTTACCCAGCTATTCACAGGAAATTCTAATATAACGGATAAAACAACCATAACAATTGGTATTACCATTATTATTGCTATTCCAAAATACATTTTATGCGATACTGATTTACCTTCTACTTCTCCAGGTTTAAAATCTCCAGCAAAAATTCGTAGCACATCACCCAATAAATAAATTAGCATTGTAGCTACCCATATAAATGCGAGTATTATATTCAAATCTTCCATAGTTTTATCATATCCCCTCTTTTTTGTCATTATGTTTCACAATTATTACTACATTTCCCTTCTTATGTCCTTTATCAACATAGGCATGAGCTTCGGCAGTTTTTTCCAAGGGATAACTTTTATCTATAACTGGTTTTAACTTTCCTTCCTCAAAAAGCTCTCCTAAGAAAATTAAATCCTCAGCTTTTTCTCGATATGATCCCTTTAAAACTGAAACATAGTTCCCGTTTGGAGCTAGTACTTTTTTGCAATCTGAAGATAAAGCTTTTCCAACGGCATCAAAAACGAGATTATAATGTATTCCGCTTTCAGTAAAATCCTCTTTAGTGTAATCTATTACACTATCAGCTCCCAGAGATTTTACCATTTCTAGATTCCTTGTACTACATACAGCGGTTACCTCTGCTCCGAAATACTTAGCAAGCTGTACCGCAAAGGTACCATTACTCCCAGAAGCCCCATAGATAAGGACTTTTTGTCCATTTTGTATATTTCCTTTTCTTAGGTAATTCAATGCAGTAGTACCTCCAGTAGGAATAACGGCGGCTTCCTCAAAGCTCATACTAGCTGGTTTTATTGCCACCATCCCTTTCTTCCATTCTTCAGGCACGCATACGTACTCAGCATAAGCACCAAAAAATAATCCTGTGGTGCTTCCAAACACATGGTCACCTTTCTTAAACAGCTTTACAGCTTTGCCCACTGATTCAACTTCCCCAGCAAACTCATACCCTAGAATAGTTCTTCTTGGCTTTCTGAGACCATAAATTAATCTCAACGCAAAGGTATAAATCTTTTTATCTGGGTGTTTACCGCTGCGAACTAACCTTGCAGCGTAATTTACAGTTGTCGTATATACTTTTACTAGTAGTTCATTATCCCGTGGAGTAGGTTTTTCAACTTCTCTTAATTCAAGAACTTCAGGGGGGCCATATCTTTCATAAATAACTGCTTTCATAATAAATATCTTATTAATTGCTTTTTTATTTAATTTACTTTACATATTTTTTTATTTTTAAAATATTTTTATTATTAATCAACTAAAAAGTATTCAACTTTCATTTTTCGTGTTTTATTACTCCATATATATTACTAATTTTCCTTTACAATGCCCTTCTTCAAAATATCGAAAAGCTTCTGGAACTTTACTTAAGGGATATCGTTTATCTATAACAGGAAATATCTTTCCAGCTTCAAATAGCTCAATAATAAAATTAATGTCTTCTTTTTTATTTGGTTTCCACCCTGTAATACCCATTTTCTTTCCCCCAAATACTGAAAAAATTGGTCCTAGGAGTAAAACTTGTAATATTACTTTCCCGGATCCTCCAACGATTCTATAAACACCTTTGGGATTTAAAGAACGCTTGTAATCGAAAATTGAATGATGTGCTGCCATATCAAGAATCAAGTCATATTTCTGTCCACTTTTAGTGAAATCTTCCTGAGTGTAATCAAAGACATGATCAGCACCAATAGAGCGTATCATATCAATCTTCTCCATACTATCCACGCCGGTCACCTCTGCTCCGAGTGATTTAGCAATCTGTACTGCAAAGGAACCCATTCCTCCCCCTGCCCCATTGATCAATACCTTTTGTCCCGGCTGAAACCATGGAATCTGCTTTTTATTCCGGAGACCTTGCAGGGCAGCAACTGCTGCTTGAGGAATAGTCGCAGCTTCCTCGAATGTCATACTGGCTGGTTTAAGACTTAAACTTTTTTCAGAAACACATACATACTCAGCAAAAGCACCGTAATCAGGGAAGGATTTGTCTGCAAATATTTCATCCCCTTGCTGAAATTCTTTTACGTTTTTACCAACAGTCTCAACCTGCCCCGCTATATCAGATCCTAGTATCTTGAATCTTGGCTTTCGAAGTCCTCCGAAACGAACCATGGGTGAACCTCTCAGACAATCATAATCAGCAGAATTAATGGATGATGCATGAATTCTTACTAAAACTTCGTTATCCTTAGGAGTAGGTTTTTCTACTTCTATAAACTGAAGAACATCCGGAGACCCATATTTTGGGCATAGAATCGCTTTCATTATTATTTAAATAATTTAATTAAAAATCTTAAAAAAAAAAAAATTAATATTTGCTTATTTTTTACCCCGAATCAATTTAATCACAAAAATTATAAGGAAAATAGCACCGATTGTAACACAGATAATCGGAATCACTTCAGTAACAATCCCGATAATTAATCCTTCTGGTGTACTAATAGAATCTAAAAAATCCTGCCAACTCAAAATATCGGGGTAATACCATCCAAATAAAGGAGGTATAACAAACATAGTGATTATAAAAATCACAACCATGATTAACCCAATTATAAATGCTGTCCATTTTTTCATGCTAATCAGCCTTCCTATCATATAATTTTAAACCAATAAGGTAGATTATAAAACTTATGACTATAATTATCAGAAGATCAAACCAGATATATATATCAGCTAAAGTCCCTCCAAAGAAAATTCGATATATTCCTTCAGTAACATACTGACTTGGCATAATTATCCCTACTACTTTCATTGCCTCCCCCATGTATATAAATGACCCAAACAACTGTTGTGGCACGATAAAGATAAAAGCTAAACTACCCGCGGCTCTAGCATCTTTTGCGATAGTAGCAGTAATAAGCCCAAGCCCTACCGAGCAAAAACTTAAAAAGATCATAAAAACAAATACCATAACTACTCCCTCAACAGTAAGTATTGGTTTAAAGCCTATGAGAAGCGCAGTTATTAATATAATAGCTGTTTGGATAAGTGGTATAATTGTATATGATAACATTTGGCCTATAATTACTTCACCGGAACTTATGGGTGTTGTTTTCATTCTTCTTTGCACTCCATGATCGCGGTCTCCAGCAACAGCTGATGCGAAAGTAAAGATAATCATAATTCCTGAGTACGCAAATAGTCCCGGGACCATGTGCTCAAAAATGCTTCTTGGAGTCCCATATGCATCAGGCCCCCATCCATAAATATTATTTAGTGCTAGTCCAAGTATTACAACAAGCATCGCGACAAAGAACAGCGAGAAAAATAAATAAAGTGGTGTTCTTATTAATTTCTTAAATTCCATCTTAAAAACTGTTAAAATCCTTTGTCTTTTCATTATTAGACTCCCTCCAAAATTCTTCTTCCGGTAATTTTCAAAAAAACATCCTCTAAATTTTTAGCTCCATGCTCTTCCATTAACTTTTTAGGGGAATCAAGCGCTACTAACTTCCCAAAATCAATAATCGCAACTCTATCACAGAGCGCTTCTGCTTCTTCGATATAATGGGTTGTCAAGATTATAGTTCTATTTTCTTCTTTTAAAGAACTTATAAATTCCCACGTTGTTCTTCGAACTCGAGGGTCCATTCCCACCGTTGGTTCATCTAAGAAGAGAATTTTGGGCTCGTTTATTAATGCAACTATTAGATTTAATTGTCTTTTCATTCCTCCACTATAATGTTTTGCTTTCCGATTGCTAGCTTCAAATAAACCTATTAATTTTAATAGTTTTTCTGCTCTTTCATTTATTCTTTCTTTTGAAATTAAATGCATGTTCCCGAAATAATCTATATTTTCTCTACCTGTAAGAAATGGAAATACTGACGCTTCTTGGGGACATACACTTATTAATTTCTTAACCTCATTAAGATTCTTTCTTATATCATAACCTCCAATTATAGCAGTTCCTTCTGTTGGTTTTAATAAACCACAGAGCATATTTATTGTAGTTGTTTTACCAGCTCCATTAGGTCCCAAAAGGCCAACGAGCTCTCCTTCTTTTACATTAAAGGAAATTCCATCAACAGCTTTAACGTCGTTCAAACGCTTTTTTCCTATAAAATATTTCTTCAAATTTTTGACTTCAATTGAGTTTGAATTACTAATATTCTTCTCAGAAGAGACATTTTTTTTACTTATTTCTTCCAAAACTTTCACCTTTTTTTTAAATTTCAATGGAAGATTTTTTTCTTTTTGTGTTATTAATGATACAATTCAACTCTTAAAATTTTAAAAAAAAAGATTAAATTTTCCAATCTTTCTTAAGTCTTAGCAGTTTCTTTGCTTTTTGTGTCTAATTTGATAAGGCCACCAGATAATGCACCAAACAATATAGTAAGGGAAATAGCAACAAAGAGAAATACCATATTCCCTGCCCCAAGCAATCCAAAAGCTATCCAAACTACTGCTATAGCTGCGCCAAAAAACCAACCAAGTATCACTTTATAATCTATTTCCTTTTTGCCAAGTCCAATAAGTCCTCCAGATAACACCCCAAACAATATAGTAAGGGAAATAGCAACAGTGAGAAACACTAAATTCCCAGCTCCGAGTAATCCGAAAGCTATCCAAACTACTGCTATTGCTGCACCAAATAGTTCGCCAAGTAATCTTTTATAATTATACAAATCTTCCACTCTCAAAATGATTTTTATTTACATTTTTATGTTTAATTTGTGTTTATTACTTTTAATTTAATTTTTTTTATTTTATTTCATGGTTTATGAATGAGAATTCAAATTGGGATTTGGATAAGTCTTTTTTTACATATACGGAAAAAAATGAAATCCAAAAATTAATATTACGACTATTAAAAAAAATTTGTATTTTAATATAAATTTTGATTTCTATTCACTAGTTATAAATGTTTTTAATGCTAGTACGAAGATATACTGACCATTAACTATAATAACAAAACGCTCAGCCAAACCCATGATTTCACTACCTGCTGCTACAACCAAAATCATTGTGAAGATTAATGTAAGTATAAATGTTACTAACGAATAAACATCATAACCCTTCCATTTGTCAACTTTCCGTAATCCTCGCCACATTGCAATCATGCCTCCTAAGGCAATAAATCCTGTGATCATAACAATTATAAAATGTGTCATCCCCGTAAATCCCGTAGGTTCTCCACCGTAGTTTAAAGGAAAAAATATTGGAACAGTAATCCCTAAAATTTGGCCAACAAGAAGGATAATAGGGCCTAGAATTGGTCCTTCTAGTTCTTTTATTACCAACACTAACCCTATTAGAAAGATTATTGTTAAAATGAAATTAATTATATTCATTATATCGAATAACAACTTATTTGGTGCTCCGAGAGCCATTAGAGAACTCACATCATCTCGAATGTGGCTGTATCCAGGTTGTAATATTCCCCCTATAATCCAGATAAGGTTAAATACTACAGGGCTTAACAATCCGCAAATAGCATATAATTTTTGATTTTTTACCATCATTATATTCCTCCATTTTTATTATCAATAAGAAATTCAATAAATTCATGTGAGTAATCTTTAACTGATTTAAGAACGTTCTTTTCCAATGTCATTCTTCCTTGTTCCATTTTTAATTGAAGTATTGGAGGAAAAATTGTTTGATAAAAATTATTCTCTCGAAGAAAGCTTAGCCAAAATGGTTTAAGATCAATATGCGTAGATGTCACATAATAACACGATGTATAATTTATAACAAGTTGGTTCTTTTTGCAAAGTTCTAAAAATTTATCCACCCAAATTTGAAGCTCTGGACTTGGTATTTTTTCATCTTCTATTACATCTCCAAATATTAGGTAATTTACCTTTTCTTCAACTAAAAAAGCGGGATCTATCTTATTTGCATTTCCTACTGATACATTAATGTAATCGTTTAAGAAATCTTGTATTATTTCAGCGATTATCCTTGAAAATCCAATTCCTTCCTTGTGTATTATCCAAAGTTTAATTTTTGCTCACGAGATTTTATTTGAATTTTTTATGTTAATTATAATACAGTTTGGGGCTCTAATAAGAGCATGTTCTATAGATCTCAAAAAAAATGCTAATATTCCCTATTAATCATCTAATGCAATTTTCCAGCAAATAGAGAAAATGTATGAATATAAAAATAGGCCAAATAAAAATTCTAAATCCTTATTTTTGAAATGAGAATAAAAAAAGTAGAGGTTAAAGTTCCGAAATTTTTCGAATATAACGGAAATTTGGAATATTGTTGTCTTTATTTTGATCTAAGTAATTGATCAACCCAACAATCATAATATTTTCCATATAATATGATTCGCGGAACAACATCCTTGAATCCTTCGGTTTGTAATTCTTCTTGAATTTTCTGAGACTCTATGGATGTTCTTGCCCATGTGTGCATCGTAATATAGTTTGGAATATTACTATAGCTTAAACAATATACAACATTCTGAGCATATTTGTGGTAAATATGCTGGATTGTAGAATTTATGTCAGTACCTTCATTTAAAAATATATGAAATATTGTTATAAAATTATTTTCTGATTTTGGAGTCCATTCTATTGTAAAATAAGCTAACTTATTCTTAATCATTCGATCTAGACGCCTTCTAACAGTTTTTGCAGAAATCCCTACATCTTCTCCTATATCTGTTAATGGTTTCCTTGAATCTCTATTAAGAGTCTTTAAAATCTTGAAGTCGACACTTGAAAGTGTTTCTGGTGTAGTTATGTATGGTATATTTATAATTCCAATAGATGGTTCACTTATTTGACTCGTTTTTGTTAAAAAAGAACTGAATTCTTGAAGTTCTGAGATATTCTTTAGATAAGCGCCGATATATAGATATTTACCACTAGCTATTGAAACAATATAAATAGTTTCGTGATTCCCTAACTCTTGACTAATTAAATCTATCGATTTTGCATTTGACGTACCGGAACATAGAAGCCATAGACCTTTTAGCGAGATCATAGTGGGTCTAACAATAAAAGCATTAATAGTACCATCATCTATTAAGTTTTGAATACGTTTATGAATAGTACTAACAGACATGCTCGTAATTTCAGCTAATTCTCTAAAGGTTAAGCGAGAGTTTTCTAAAAGTTTTCTAATAATGATTAAGTCAATTTCATCCATGATACTGACAAGAAATCTAATTATTTTTTATAATTATAATTTTCTCATCCTTATTAAAGATAGCAAAGTTTTAATTATAAGCAAAAAACCAGTTAATATGAATTTATTCCAAATTTTAGCCATTTGTGGAATGTTTAGTCCCATCATATATACTGCGATGTGGATTATTATTGGGAGTAGACAATCAGGTTATAACCATATCCGTGATGATATAAGTTCGCTTTTTGCAGTTGGTGCTCCTAATAGACGGTTAGCACAGTCATTTGTGATTACTGAAAGTATTTTGTTGTTTGTATTCTTTATTGGATTACAGGAGGGAATCAATGATGGTGGAGGTTCCATTATTGGACCAATTCTTTTATTAATTAGTTCAATCTTGGGAATATTGATAGCTTTTTTCTTTCCTCTCGATGAAGGAGGCGAATTTACAACTTATAAAGGAAAAATGCATATAATCCTTGTAGTCCTGATGGGATTATTCACAATTTCGGGAATGGTAGCACTTTGGATTCGATTACACTCCGTACCCCTATGGAGTGTTTTTGCTATTTTTTCACTTATTTCAGCGATTCTATCATTTGTTGGTGTAATTATCTCTGGTATTTTTGCCTCAGGTAAGTATAGGGGGATAATTGAAAGAATAATGGTAACTCCTTTTCAGCTATATTATTTTATTCTTGCTCTGATGGTATTTCTAAATAATTAATAGGAATTATCATGATTAGTCAAAATTTTGATGAATTAATCCAATCTTTATATTTTCCTCATATTAATAACATTATATTAATAATCTTATCATTTATAATTCTAATCTCTGTTGGTTTAATTGCGGTAATTTTATTACGGACTCAAAGATTAAACAATAAGTTGAAAATAGTCCTACTATCAATTTCATTCATTTTTGGGGGGTTTATTTTAGGCGGTGTTCCTAATGTGGTATTGGTAATACAACATATTTTTGCGGATATTCTTTTTCCAAATCGCTGGCTACTTTTATTTATAAGGGTCTCGATATTTCTAGGTTTGACATTAATTTTTGGCAGAATTTTTTGCGGTTATGTATGTCCTTTAGGGGCGATACAAGAACTGACATCTATGATAAGATTCAAACCAAAATTGGATTACAATAGAAAATATTGGAAGAAAAAGAATTATCTAAGATGGGGATTTTTTGCAGCTTATGCAGTAATAACAGCTATATGGGGATTACAAGCAACGTTATTTATGAATCCTATTAATGGATTTCTTATTTATTGGACCCCAATCAATATAATGATAATTGTAGCATTTATCATATTCTTAATGACTATTTTTATAAGTCTTTTCATATATCGTCCTTATTGTAGATTTTTCTGTCCTTTTGGTGCTTTAGCTTTTTTATTTGGTAAAGTTAGTCCATTGAAAATAAGAAGAACTCCTTATTGTAATGAATGTGCAATTTGTGAAAAAATCTGCCCTACTCTAGAGGGGTTCGATTTCAGTACGAAAGGTGAATGTTACTATTGTAACCGTTGTATAGATTTTTGTACAAACGAGATGTTTATCGATATTGAAAAAATTTCTCAGATTAATAGACTTCTTACAACATATACTTTAGATTTTGATTCTATACCAAAAGAAAAATATTTCGATAAAATATTTAGAAGTATAATAAGATTACTAATACCATATAAACGCAATCATGCCTTTGAACAACTGACTGATGCTCTTAATGGCAAAAAAGATATGAATTTAGATGTGATTCAAAATATTATCCTAAGATTGAGGGAGATCTTTCCTGAGGAGATAAGACAATTAGACGTACCAAAATATAGAAAATGGATTGAAGAAAATGAGGCTAGATGGAAAGATAAAATTGAATCAGTACAACTTGATAAATTATTTTATGGCTTGAAAAAGGAAACCCAGTAATTATTTTTTTATTATATTTACTTATTGATTTTTATAATCAACAAAATTTTCAGAGGAAAGATAATGAAAGCTATTGTATATGAGAAATTTGGCTCACCTGATTATTAACATAACTTTTAATAAATTAATTATTCCATAGATTCAAATAGATTTACAGAAAAATCAATAATATCTCTACTCGATTTTCC
>JBHLJZ010000008.1:0-67780 GCA_048887165.1 Candidatus Hodarchaeota archaeon
AGAACGTAGGATGTCTTTTATCAAATTTATATAGTGTGATGCATTTTCATCTAGTTTGCCTGGAACATCATTTGGCCAATAAAGCATTTTTTCTCCTAGATCCACATCGGTTCCGCTAACTTTCCAATATTTCATTCCTCCAGGCCAATGCTTTTTATGAAATTCCAAATATTCTGCACATCCAGGATATCCATGTTCCCCAGACCATACTACAATTCCTGTTTTTTCATCCCTTGTGAAAAATCCTACTGGATTAGGAGTTGTTGGATCTGTAGAAACTAAATATGCTTCATACTGCGATTTTTCGAATGAAGTAGGAATTTCCTCATATTGAGAGGCAAATTGTTTCCAAAGCTCTTTAAGTAAAGGAAAGCGAGCAGCATAAACACCTTGTGATTTTCCTCCCAATAATAGAGCAGTGTCAATAAAAAAGTATTTCAAACCATTTTTAGCAAGAAAATATTCTACACCAGGTCTATCAAATTCTTCACCTGTTATAGGATTTTTCCATCTGTATCCTGGTCGATACGCACATTCAGGTAACCAAACACCAGTTGGAGCTTTCCCGAAATGAAATTTATAGTTATCAACTGCTGTTTTAAACTGAGCATTGATCGATGTATCTTTAGAGAGAAGTGGATTATATCCATGAGTTGCCCCACAGGTTATTATATCTAATAATTGATTATCCTGAAGGTTTTTAAATGCCCCAATAATATCCCGATTAAACCTATGAATATAATCTTCTCTAATTCTTTCGTAGAACTCTTCCCACCAATGTGATAATTTAATCCTTCCTTCCTCGTATTTATTCTGAGTGAAATCATCATAATCATGAAGAGCAGCAGCAACTTTTTCATCTAGGTAGCCCAAAAAGCCGTCAACAAATACGGGGTGCCTAAGCATTTCACATAATACAGGTGTTAATCCTATGGTTAATTTAGGACGGTATCCGTCATCAACTAATTTGTAAAGTTCTTGTAATAAAGGTAAATAAGTTTCTGCAGCAGCTTCATTAACCCAGCTCATTCCATGAGGCCAAATCCCATGATTAAGGACCCATGGTAAATGAGAATGTAGTACTAATACAAATGAGCCTAATTTTTCTGTCATTTAGATCTACTCTTTTACATGCATTTAAGATTCATCATTCTCGAAAAAAGAACTATTAATTTTTAAAAGATTTCATTCCAATTAATTTTTTTTAATTAATTAAAATAGTTAAAGTTATAAATCCATAATTTGCTATATTACATATAATTTCCAATAGAATATAATTCAAATTTCCAAAGAGTTTATGTATTAAATGGTTCAAAATCTCGCAGAACTCAGTAAAAACGGCCGAATAATAGGTCGAGCCAATTATATTTTTACTCCTGAAATTTCAAGCTCAATTGGCTCAATTCATGGAAGTTTATTCAAAATGAATGAAACTATTGTAATAGGGCGGGATTTTCATAATGATAGTCGTATGTTAAAGCGAGCATATACTTCTGGTGTTATGAGCACTGGAGTTAATTTACTAAATTTGAGTGATTGTACATATCCTTTACTTCAATTCACAATCAGGCGATTTGGAGCCAGTGGAGGAGTATATTTTTCAGGAGGGCATCTTTTTAGCGAAGATGTAGGTGTGAGATTTGTAGATGCTGGGGGTATCGAATTAGCACAGAGTGAAATAAGCAGAATTATCGAATCGTATAATACTTACCCGAAACAAGTTAGGAGGGTTAATCCAAGTGAAATAGGACAAATAACTGCGATTCCACAGACGCAAGATGTATATATTAAATCATTAGAGCAATTTGTAGATAAAAAACAAATCATGAATGCAAAATTAAAAATTGTCATTGATTGCTCATATGGGCCGACAGGAAAAATAAGCCCTATCTTATTTAATGATATAGGTATTGAAGTGATTGCATTAAATACACATTATAGACAAAAGGATAATATACCAATTCCAAGCATTAATACGGTGAGAAATGCAGCGGATATAGTAAAAGCATCAAATAGTCATTTAGGAATATGTTTTGATGTAGATGGTTCGAGGATATTGGTTATTGATGAAAACGGTCTAGAATTATGTTTTGAGGATTTATTGATGTTATTTGTTGCTTACGACGAAAGAATCCAAAAATCTAAAACAAACACGATAATTACAACACCTTCGATATCATCAGTAGTCAAAAAATTTATTGAAGAAAATGGGTATCCTTTGAAGTTAGTTGAAAATTATCCAGGGGAAATTTCAAGACAAATGAGAGAAGAACGAGCTTGTTTCGCAGCAGCGGATACATTAAAATACTACTTTAGCCAATACAGCCCCTTTTCCGATGGAAACTTCATTCTCCTCAAGATTCTCGAAATAATGGCATCTCAAAAAGATTTATTGAGTTCTTTGGTAAGAGGTTTTCCAAAGGGGATAAAGATTAATAAAACAATCCCTATTTCATCGGATATAATTCAAATCATCCATAACAAATTACGAGAGGTAATAGATGAAAATAAACTTAGATATCATGATATTATCAACGAATTAAGAGTTATAGATGAAGATGTTTACGTCGATATTAAAGTAGCATTAAATCGGGATGCTATACTCCTTTCTTCAGAATCGCAGGATAAAATGAAAGCAAAAAAGATGATTGATAAAATTTCAAAAATAATAACTGAATTAAATTAAGTTTTTTAGAATAAAGAAGATAATAATCTTTTCATATAAATTAAAGATTTATAGTAGTATAGTTATTATAATATTATTAATAATTTCAAAAAAAAATAAAAGGATGTTTTAATCGTGGCGTTATTCGACATAAATACTATAATATTTTTTGTGACATTTTTAATCATTTATGGAATATTTCTAATTTTTGATGCTTTCAAGCGTAATGAAAAGTATGGCTATTTTGCATATATTATTGCTCTTCTACCAATTAATTTTCTCTGGATTCTTTATTACACTGATCCTCTTGTAACATATCTAGTTTTATTTATTCTCTGGACTTTATGCTTATTACGAGATCTATGGGGTGTTCATAAGGAAAAGAAACAAATTAATGAGATTGTTCTTTACCTGGTACTAGCAATTATTATCCAATTGATACTCGCTGCTATTTTGCCTGAATCAATACCTAACTTAAAAACTAATAATACTCAATGGTTATTTTTTTGGTTACCAGACCTCTACACAACTACTTGGGGTATAGAACTGTGGGTTAATCTAAATGTATTGATCGCATTTAGAATTATGGCAAGTCTTTTAATCTTTTTTGTAATTATACCATTAATCGTTGATATTCGAGGAGAAGATGTCCCTTTGCCTTTATTTATCATAATAATTGCTCTTTTTATACCTCCATTTCTGTATTTAAGTTATGTATGGTTACCACAAGCTACAGGGGTTTTAACTTTTCTAATGTGTGTGATTTTGTTTGTCTGCCTACTTATCATCACCAGAAGCGGGAAAGAGGTCAAATAAATAAATAATTTGAAACAAATTAAAAAAATTACATGGAGATTTGGATATTGCCTTGCCATTTGCTTTTTGCTATTATTTTTATAATTGTATCATTATTAAGTTTAATAAGAGATGAATTTATTATATAATGATAACAAGGAGTGGTAAAGAAGCATAATAAAAAAATTTTAAATTTTTATTATTTTATTAATTTTTGTTATTATTTTTATAATTATATGATAATAAATTAACGAAATTATACTCACTATCCAAATTAATTAAAGTTGATATAGATTATGGCAAAGAAAGAAGGTAATTCGGAAGAAAAAGAAGTTAATAAAGCTAAGAAATCTGAATCCAAATATGATTTGAATGATTTACCAGGTGTTGGTGATGCAACATTAAAGAAACTTAAGGAAGTGGGAATTTTATCTGTGAGAACACTTGCTATGTATCCTCTACAAAAGTTAATGGATGACGCTGGTGTTGGTGAAAAGACTGCTCAAAAGTTGGTGAAAGCAGCACAAGAAATTGAGCACATGACTTTTAAGTCTGCTGATGTAATTTGGGAAAAAAGAAAAGAAATGAGAAAATTAACTACCGGAAGTCAAAATTTAGATGATCTTTTAGCAGGAGGTCTTGAAACTGGTGCTGTTACGGAGATTTTTGGAGAATATCGAACTGGAAAAACTCAATTAGCCCATCAACTATGTGTTAATGTTCAATTATCTTATGAAGATGGTGGTCTTGAAGGATCAGCATTATATCTTGATACAGAGGGTACATTTCGGCCAGAAAGAATAATTCAAATGTCTTTGGCAAAAGATTTAGATCAGAAAAAAACATTAAAGAACATTATAGTGGGAAGAGCTTATAATAGTGATCATCAAATATTATTAATAAAAGAATCTCCCAAAATTATTGAAGAACGAAATATCAAATTAATTATTGTAGATTCTATAATTAGCCATTTTCGGAGTGAATATGTAGGGCGAGGAACTTTATCTACGAGACAGCAGTTACTAAATAGCCATATTCATGATTTGTTAAGATTAACAGAAACATATGATGAAATGGCAGTTTTATTTACTAATCAAGTATCTTCAAGACCAGATGTTTTTTATGGAAATCCTTTAATTCATACTGGGGGAAATATAATAGCACATGGTGCAACTATCAGAATTTTTGTGAGAAAAGGCAAGGGAGAGCAAAGAGTAGCAAAAATTGTTGATGCGCCTCATTTACCCGAAGAAGATGCAGTATTTTCTATAACAGAAGATGGAATTACTGACTAAATAAATTAATTTGCTTCATTAAATGAAAGCTTTAACTTCTCTAGGAAATCATAAACAACATTGTTAAATAAGCATTTATTAATTAGTTTTAAGTTTATTATCATATAAGAAATGAAGATGAAATTCCTTAGATGTAATTTTGCCTGAACGAGAAGAAAATTTAAACGAAGTATATACATTTGAATTTTATGAAGATGATTATACGGAGACATATGACCTAAAAGAAACAAAAGTTATTGAAGAATACAATGAAATTGATTTTGAATCCGATTTAAACGATGAGCAACTCGAAATTGTTAATAATCTTAAAGGTCCAATGTTAGTAATAGCTGGTGCTGGTTCAGGTAAAACGAGAACAATTGTTTATTCTGTTGCAAAGTTGTTAGTATCAAGAGTGAAGCCTAGTGAAATCATGTTAGTCACATTCACTAATAAAGCTGCAAATGAAATGATTAAGCGAGTAGAAACTCTCCTTGGTAAAAAACCAAAGGGAATTTGGGCTGGTACTTTTCATTCTATGGCTAATAGATTTTTACGAATGTATGCTAAGAAATTGGGATTAAAGCCAAATTACACTATTATGGATGAAAGCGATTCGAAAACACTTATGAGATTAGCAATTGATAAAGCAAACGTAAAGGAAGTTGAAGAACGCTTTCCTACTGCTGTAGTAGCTAAAGATATATTATCTTTTTCTATTAATTGCAACAAATCAATTCGTGAAGTGATTCAATGGAAGTATTACCAATTTGATAGTGATCCTGTCATAATGAAACTCAGTGAAGTGTTTACAATTTACAAAAAGAAAAAAGAGCAAGATAACTTAGTTGATTTTGATGACTTATTGGTTTTTTGGAATGCACTTCTTGAGGAAAGAAATATTGCACAAATGATTGCGAGAAGAATAAAATATGTATTAGTTGATGAGTATCAAGATACAAATCATATTCAAGATGAAATAATCCATAAAATCGTTAAACAAAATCCAAATTATAATGTTATGGTTGTTGGAGACGATGCACAGAGCATATACGCTTTTCGAGGTGCTAATTTCCAAAATATTTTAGAATTTGAGAATAAATATCAAGATTGTCAGAGGCGTACAATAACTTATAATTATAGGAGTGTCCCTCAAATTTTAGATTTAGCAAATGATTCAATAAAGCATAACAAAAAGCAATTTAAAAAAACCATGAGACCCACTCGTCCAAAAGGTATTATACCTTTTCAAGTAAATGTGGCAGATGATAAAGATCAAGCTCGATTTATAGCAAATCAAATCTTAAAATTACGTTCGAATGGATATGCTTTGAATGAAATTGCGATTCTTGTTCGAGCAAGTCATCATTCAATGCAAATAGAGATTGAATTAAAGACAAAAAATATTCCTTATGAAGTGAGGGCAGGTGTTGCATTTTTTGAAAAAGCTCATATAAAAGATATGATTGCACACCTCAGAGTCATTGAAAATCCTTATGATGAAATTTCTTGGTCTCGAATTTTTAGCATTATACCTGGAATAGGTAAAATTTCTGGTACAAAATTATTTGAAGCTATTGCCAAAACACCTAGTCCAATAAACCATTTGGTAAGCAAAACTTTTGCTTATGAAAAAGATAAAGTATCTCGAATTTCAAAAGAAGCGAAAAAAAACACAATAGCTCATGTAAAAAATTTGTTAGGACTTTCAATTGAAGACAATCCTGGTGATATTATTAAAAAATTAATTCCAATTCTTGAAGATCATTTACAATCTAAATACGATAATTGGAAAGATAGAATTGATGATTTAGAACAACTTGCTGTTTACTCCCAAAACTTTACTAATCTTCGAAATTTCTTAGAAAACTTAAGTCTAAATTTATCAAATTTGGAATCTAAAACAGTTCAATTAGGAGACCAAACCGAGGAAGAAAAACCACTTGTGATTTCGACTATTCATCGTGCAAAAGGTCTTGAATGGCGCGTTATTTTCATTCCAATGCTTTGTGAAGACTCGTTTCCTTCCAGCAGGGTATTGGGTGATCCCGAATCTTATGAAGAGGAGAGAAGAGTATTTTATGTGGCAATTACGAGAGCTAAAGACCTACTGTATTTAATATCACCAGCAGTTATTCATACTTATAGAGGACTTCAAACGGTTCGATTATCTCAATTCGTCGCGGAATTAAACCCTAAAATATATACTAAGTCTTCAGTTCAATTTAAATCAAAAAGAAGAAAAAAAGCAACAATTCTAAAAGCCAATTTTAAAACAGCTAATGACTTGCTTTAAAAAATCTTAAGAAGGAATTCGTAAAAAATTAATAAAGAAAAATTTAAGTATTTCTATCAAAAAGATTATCTTAAAAATTAAGATCAACATTTACTTCAATACCCATTCTAACAGATTCGGTGACTATACAGAAGTTTTCAAAAAAAGGTTTTAAATTTGCAGCTTCTTTTAAACATTGTTCAGCTCTTTTACGCGCGTCAGGATCTTCAATTTTAACATCAATTGTAACATCGATTTTTTTAACTCTCCAAAAGCCCTTTTCGTTACGGGTAATTGTCACTTCAGCTTCAGCCTTAAGATCATCCAAATTAAAATTTCTTTTTTTTAAACAAAAGATAAAACTTGCACTCAAGCAACCCAATACTGCCATTGCTAACATTCGTGAAGGATTTGGACCAAGCATGTCCACTTCATCTTTATGAGTATCATCAATATAGCAATCTTTTACTTTCATTTCTCCAAGTTCACATTTAAATATCATATCTTTCTCTAAGGAAATCCCTACTTTAGTTTTCATTTCTTCAGACAATCTGTTCACTCCTAATTTATTTTAAAAATGTAGTTTATAATTCAATTCTTCTAATTATTTCTTAAATATTTTTCATTTAATTTATAAGAAATTAAAGTTAACTAGCTTCTATTTTTTTTAAATAGTAATGACGCTGTAAATGAAAATATAAAAAAGGAAAATAGAACAATACAATTAAAATGAATTTAAATGCGAAAAAAATAGCACAAACCATCATAAGGATAAATAATAAAACTTCGATACCCATACAGACTCTATTTTGATAATATTTAACATCAAAAAACGATTCAGCTCTTTTATATTTCTTCAGGTATTCTCCAATGTTTTCAAATTCCTCTCGTGAGATTAAAAGTTTTAAACCAACTTGTTTTTTTTGAAAGTAAAAGAAATTAGTGCCCCAATCAAAAGTGTCGATAACTATATGGATAAAATATACAAATCCGCTAAAGAATAAGGCTATCCAATTAAAAATGAATCCAAAAATCATAATAATTATACTTGGTACTATTGAGTGAGAAATTAACATTCTGTGATTATTGTTTATTGCATATTTTGAGAAAAATACATCAAAATCACAGATAAATGAAGAAAAAATTATTAATAAAAATTCGATTAAAATAAAACTGTAAAAGTAATGCAGAATTGAAGAGATAATAACTCCAACCGCAAAATGTGAATTAATATGCATATTTAGTAATAATTTATTTTAATTTTGCTTAAGTGATATAATTCTTGTTTAAAACTCTTTTTATAACTTTGCTTTTCTCTTTAAACCCCGCAGGCCCTTTTTTTTCAACTAAAAATGAAGCAGCTGCTGAAGCTAAATGAGCTGCTCTTTCCACGTTTTGCCAGTTCATATTTGACTTAATAAACTCATATAAAAAGATTGCTAAGTAAACATCACCGGCACCAGTTTCATCCACTACTTCTTTAGCTTTAAATGCAGGAATCTCTAACAGCTTTTCTTCTTTTTTAATTATCATAGAGCCTGCTTCTCCTAAAGTCATAATGAAGATCCCTCCCGTTCCGAATTGATTAAAGCATTCCATAACATCATAAAAATCATCACAACCAGATAATAATTTCATTTCAATTTCCGATCCTTTAAGTATAAGACGATCTGCAATTAAATTTATTACGTTCCTCATGTTCGATATTATTTCTTCATCATGAATATAAGATACGATTCCATTATCATCTATATATCTTATAAAACCTTGTAGATCTATTCCAATATATGCCTCTGGAAATTTCTTAATTATTTTTGAAACATATTCATATGAGATTTCATTACATAAAGGAGCTAAAACTATTACTTGCGGTGAATTATGATAAAAATATTCAGGGATATCTTCAAATTTTAGATTTGGGCTTCTTGATTTAAGTGTTAGCGTTCTGTTATGATTAAAATAATCTAATACAAAATTGGTATTATTAGTATTAGACCACTTTAAACCTCTCAAGTCAATATCTTTATTATCGAACGATTTTAGCAACTCTTTTTTAAAATTTAACTCCCCTAAATTTGAGATTATACCGATTTTTACATCTTTATTATATTTTCTCAAAGCTAATGAACCAAATGAAACAGTTCCTCCTATAGTTGGTTTATGTGTTTTTTTAAATCTAACAATGCTATCAATAGCTAAATGTCCAATGAACAAAATTGATGTTGTACTTTGATCGATTTTATTTCTCATCTATTTTTTTTTATTTCTTATTCTTCAAAAAATTTTCCCAATTATTCGAAGTGGAAAACTTAAAAATAGTTTTTAAAGAAATCGTTTTAAAATGGAAATTTGCTAAAAAATTTAATGATAATCAAATAAGATTGATATAAACAAAAAGGAGTTAAGCTCCTTTAATTGATTTATTTAATTCAAGAATTTTTTGATCTTTTTCTTGAATTGTTAGTTTCAATTTATTAATTGTACTTTGGAGATTCTCAATTAATCCTGTCATTGGCCCGGATGTACCGATTTTTTCGGTAGGTTGGGATAATTTTAATTGAGCGATAATATCATCCTTTTCTGCTAATTTACCTTCAAGCTCTCTTAACTTAGATATGATTTCTTGTGGTATCTCTTTTTCTTTTGACTTTTCTTTAAGATCGTTTTGTAGATTACTTAACTCTCTCTTAAGATTCACATTTTCTCTTTGTAATTCTTCTAAATCTTCAGTATTAAACTTAAAACCTTTATCTTCTAACGCCTGTCTTAACTGAGATTTTTCTTCATTTAATTTTTCAATAATTTTTTTATATTTATTAAGATCGGTTTGTAAATCTTGACATAGTAATTCAAGTGGTTTTGATGATGTTTCGGGAGGCAGTGGTTTTATTACTGCAGGCTCAATATTTTCAACGGGTACAACATAATCAATAGGTAAACTCTTTAATTTTTCAACTTGTTGATTGAGTAATGCTTTATTTTCTTGTTTTAGTTCCGAGATACTTGCCTGCAAATCAATAATTTGACTTTTTTTCTTAGATAATTCAGATTGTAATTCTTCAACCAAATTTATATTTACTGAATCAGCTGGAGATTGAGATTGAAATTGAGGTTTACTAATATCCTGTTTTAATAATACTAACTCATTCTCCTTTCCTTTTATTTCTTCATCTTTTTCTAAAAGTAATTTTACCATACTCTTTACTTTATTGCTTAATTCTAAATTTTCTTGTTCTATTTCATTTAATTTTATGGTTACTTGTGTAGTTACTTCCTCTTTTTCTAATTTCAATCGCTCTTTTTCTTCAACGGTTCTTTTAATAATATCTTCAGATTTACTTATAAGCTCAATATTTTCAGCTATTTTTTTTCTCAATTGTTCATTTTCTTTTTGTAATAATTCTAATTTATTTATAGTATCTTCAATAACTGATGGAGATTTATTATCTGTTGCCATTTTCTTTTTCCATAAACTGATAAAATCCTCAATTTTCTCGTTATCTTCAGGCATAATTCTACAAATTTTTCCTTGAATTTTATATTTTTTATTTTATTAATATCCCAGAAAAATACCCTACACAATATCCAAAACTCCCTGTTTTTTCATGACTGGTATAATATCGTAATAATTTTCCTCTACTAGCATTTAACTTTTTACAGATTAACATTAAAGTTGTGATTGTCTGCGTACCACACACCGTTGTATTTGAAGCTGCTGAAAAGGTTTTCTGAGGATCGAATATGGTAAAAGCATCTATAACATCTTGATCATATCTTTTAAACTCAAGGAATTGGTTGTTATCATGAACTTGTTTGTGGGACATGTCTGATGAGGCTACAATCACAACGTCCTTACCACTAGCATTTATTGCTGAAGCTATATCTTCTGATATCTCTTCCAGAATTTTAAAGTTTCTGCGGGTACCTACTTTTATAGTCAAAATTTTAATATCCTTATCATTTGCACAAAATTTTATGAAGGGGAGTTGTATTTCAATATTATGCTCTTCTTCTAATCTCCCTAGAAATGCGGATTCATCTTTTATTATTGTCTTACTTATATTTAACACATGATTTGCTAAATCGTTATCGATTTCTAAATTCCCAAGCGGTGTTTCCCAT
Source organism: Candidatus Hodarchaeota archaeon (assembly GCA_048887165.1). GTDB lineage: Archaea > Asgardarchaeota > Lokiarchaeia > Sigyniarchaeales > SOKP01 > SOKP01. The sequence continues at coordinate 11,132 of JBHLJZ010000008.1, forward strand.
TCTCCTTCATCTAAAAGAGCAACTTTTCCATATCCTAAATGGTCTGTTCCCAATATTATTACAGTTTCAGGAATTCTTTCTTTAAATAGATTTAAATATGTGAATGCCGCACAATTTCCAGAATAAACATAGCCAGCATGTGGCGAAACTCCACCAATTATAGTTCTGTTGTCCTGATTTAATGAAATAGGTAATTCACAAGGTCCAAATTCCTTGTCTAAAAATAATTTTTTTAGCTGAGATCTTAATGCATCTTTGCTACCGGGATACCAGGAACCAGCATGTAAAGCTCGTCTCACAACCATTTTTTTATCACCTATCTACAAATTATATTATAATCATTATATTAAATAATTTTTATAGTATTTTCATATAATCTTATTTTTTATTACGTCTTTTCATTAAAAGAATTATTAAGATATACAAAATATTTTTATCTTAATGAATGATGAAAAGAATAGTATTATTACGCTAGATGAGATTACTAAAGAGAAAGTTCCAGAAAAAATACCAACAAAATTAATTAATTCTAGAGTTATTGTTTTTAATCCATTACATGCTACATATCTTTATGTAAAGCGAAAATTCTTTGGATCCCCGCTTGGAATAAGCAAACCACGTTTAGAATATTTTTCAAAACCCTCAGAATTATCATTAATAGAAGCTTTTTATTTATTAAAGAATGAGAAAATAACCATTTTTGATCCGCAGAAAAATAAATATCTTGAAGTAGAAGAATTCTATGAGTTCGCTAAAAAAATCCATCATAAATTCGAAGAGAAGTTTATTATATATAAAGATCTAAGAGAAAAAGGATATATCCCTCGACCTGGGCTTAAATTTGGTGCGGATTTTGTGGTTTATAAAAAGGGACCCGGTTTAGAGCATTCACCTTTCATTGTTCATGTTTTACCGCATGACTCAAAAATTTCTGCTATTGATATGGTTCGAGCTGGTAGATTAGCTACTTCAGTTAGGAAAAAATTTGTTATAGCTAATCCTCTAACCCTAAGTTATTACTTCTTTGAATGGTTTAAACCTTAGATAAATTTAATCAAGATTTGAATTTCGAATATTGAATATGTTCTTATAAATCCTGAGAAAGCAGTTTCTTATTTAAGTTTAGAAAGTATCATTGTTTGATTAATTTGATCTTTATAATGCTCAAGAGACTTAAAATTATCATTTGAAATAGTGTGTCGGATTTTTAAAATATCTGCTATGAAATCTTTTCCTAATAATTTTTCAATCGAAACATCTTGTTCTAAGAGATCTTTACCTATTTTATAAATTAATAAAAATATTTTAATCATTCCAAGTAGCTTTTTAACATTCGTATAGTTATCAATAGAATCATAAGCACTTTGAATCAAAAATCCATTTTTAATTAAATTAGAGATTAAAAGGATTAACTTTTGATCTTCAGATAAGTTCCTTTCTCCAATTAGTTGTATAACTTGCATAAGATCTTGCTCTTGAGACAATATTTCATTAACTTTTTCTCTGCATTCCATCCAATTAATGTTAATTTCAGACCAATAAATATCTTGTTCATTCCACCATTTTTCAATATATTCTGGATAATTCGAATAAGAGTTAAACCAGTTAATTGCTGGATAGTGTTTTAAGTATGCTAATTTTGGATCTAATGCTAAGAAGACTTGAACGACTCTTTTTGTTATTGCCGTTACAGGCTCATTGAAGTCACCTGCTGGAGGAGATATTGTACCTATAATAGTTATAGAACCTTTTCTTTCATTTCCTAATTTGTCTTTTCCTAATGTTTCAATAATTCCTGCTCGTTCATAGAAACTTGAAAGTTTTGATTGCAAATATGAAGGGTATCCTTCCTCAGCAGGCATTTCTCCCAATAAACCAGAAATTTCTCTTAGCGATTCTGCCCATCGAGATGTACTATCTGCTAAAACAGCTACATTATATCCCATATCTCGATAATATTCTGCTATAGTTACCCCTGAAAATAAACTAGCTTCCCTAGCGGAAACAGGCATATTCGATGTGTTCGCAACAAGGATAATGCGTTCTAAGATAGGATGATTAGTTCTTGGATCTATTATCTCCGAAAACTGTTTTAATGTGTTTGCGATTTCATTACCTGGTTCTCCACAACCTATGAAAATAATAATATCAGCATCAGACCATTTTGCCAAAGATTGTTGAAGGACAGTTTTACCTGTTCCAAAACCTCCAGGGATAGTAGTAGTACCCCCTTTTGCAATTGGAAATAATAAATCGATTACTCGGATTCCTGTAATTAGAGGTTCAAAAGGTTGGATTTTTTTTTTATAAGGTCTTTTTTTTGTAATAGGCCATTTTTGCATCATTGTAAAAGAAGCTTCTCCATCTTGATTTTTTAATTTATATATCTCTTCGTCTATTGTATAATCACCTTCTTCAGCGATAAAAATTAAATTACCAAATTGTTTAGGAGGGATCATTATTTTATGTGTTATTAGGGAAGTTTCTTGCACAATCCCAATTACATCTCCGTTGCTAACTTTGTCATTCAAATGCTTTAAAGGGATAAAATGCCATTTTTTAGTTCTAGATAATGAAGGGAACCGCACTCCTCTATTTAACCATCCAGATTTATTGTTCATAAAAATCTTTTTTAGCGGTCTTTGAATTCCATCAAATGTATTCCCTAAAAGCCCAGGTGCTAATTCCATAGAAAGAGGTTCATTTAAACTTATGACTCTTTCATTGAGTTTAACTTTAAGAGTACCTTCAAAACACTGAGCAATGATATAATCTGAATATATTTGGATTACTTCTCCTAGGATATTATGGCCCATAATTTTTATTAGATCATTTAATTGAACATGATTTTCTAATCCTCTTATTTTTATAATAGATCCAAAAATCTCAGATATGTAGCCATATGTAGCATTTTCAATAGATTCCATTATATTTTTACCTCACCATATTTTAACTTTGGATTATTTTCCCACATTGGGGACATTTTTTAGAGAAACTGGACAGGATCATACCACATTTACTGCATTTATGAATTAATGGTTTACGATAATTGAATTCTAAGCTAATATTAGTAGTATTTTTCTTTTGTGTTGGTTCAATTTTTTGATTTAAAAGCTCTTTATATCTTTGGTAATCACCCTTAACTGGTTTTTTTCTACTTTGAAATAGTTTTGAAAGTTTTTCAGTACCAGCAACTATTAATCCAGAAACCACTAAAAAGAGAAAAACTAAAATTATCACTACTACAATCGGATTATTTTCAATCTTGATTAAAATAAAATACAAATAAAAAAGAAAGATGGTATAAAGTATTAAAAAACTAACTTTAAATAATTTAAGCTTTTTCGACTTGGTTTTTTGTTTAATTTCCGATTGAATCATAATAGTAAATCTAGTGCATTTTTTAAAGATATTTAGGCCTTTTTAAAGAATTTATCCTCAATAAGGCTAATTGCCTCATCAATTACTTCTTTCGCCTTTTTTGGTTCAATTTCTTTCTCAATTTCTTCAGAAATTATATCCCTACTAATTTCTTTTTTGAAAGTTATGATGGAATAAGTTTCATCTAAATAGAATGGAAAAAATTCTGTTCCTGATCCTTTATAAAATTTAAAGAAAAATTCATAAAAATGTAACCTTATTGTATTAATAAAAACTAAAATGCCTTCTAATAAGATAACTACTAGGTTCCCAAAGATTAAACCTATAACTCTAAAAATTTCAATTACAATTCCCTCACCTTGTAAAATACCTATCATAGTCTGAATTGAAATCATCAATGCAATATGAACAAGCGCTAAAGCTAATAACCTTATATAAGAAGCAACATTGCTTAGCACAGATAATACTGTTTCAAACGTCTGTATTGAGCCTTCACCAATTAAAGCTCCAAAAGACTCCTTTTTTAGATATGATACTCCTAATAAACGCCCAAGAGGTCTTAAAATTATTAATAGAATCCCTGGGATAATAACTAATAAGATAGGTGGTGGTAGCGGGATCGGTCCCCATAAAGTAACTAAGTATGTTGGCGATAACCAAACGGTAAAATTTATACCATATGTGAATATTAAAATCGCGCCACCTGTTATAAAAAATATTTTCATAAGTGAATTAGAAAATGAAAGGTATTTTTTGGACTGCTTCCAATAATTTATAAACTCTATAATCCAACCCATGTCAATGTGCACAACTCCTATAAATAAAGTAAACATAAACACTGACATAATATTATTTATAGGATCATATAAATTAATTGAGCCTAATAAGGGTAAAAAGAATGGAACTGGTTGCAGGTGGATTCCGAACATCATTTCTGAGCCAAAAAATTCGCCGTAGAGAAAACCTCCCAAAACTGCTCCAAATCCACAGTATAAAATTATCCAACTAAAATTTCGAATAGCCTTCCTTTTTCTAAAAATTACCCCTCCTATAAATCCGGCTATTATTAAACTTAATCCATGACCAATGTCTCCAAACATTAATCCAAAAAGCAAAGGAAAAGTAATTGCAAGAAACGGAGTCGGATCTATTTCAGAATAAGAAGGAGTTCCATACATTTTTGTCAGAGTCTCAAATGGACGAAAAAACCATCTATTTTTCATAATGGTGGGAGTATTGGATATTATATCATCATTTACATTTTCTTTAGTCTTTCCTTTTTTATCTTTAAGATCCTTTATAGCTGAAATATCCTTATGTTCAAGCTTTTCAATTTCTTCTTTTTTAATTGATTTATATTTTGGTATATTTAATGATTCAATTATGATTTTATCTTTAAAATTTTTAATCAAATTCTGTTCTACATTCTTTTTATCGCGAGAAGGAACGAAAAATTTTAAAGAGAGACGATCAGATGATGTTTTTTCGAATTGTTGCTCTGCCCAATAATATTCCTCAACATTTTGAACAATTTCATTGATTGCAGCAAATTTATACAAATTATCATCCTTTAATCTTAACCTTTCTTTTTCATATTTAGAAAGAGTATTTTCGATAATTTTTAACTCACTATTAATCCTAGAAAAATTAATACCCTCTGAAGTCAAATACTTTTTGAGAATTGGCACTTCTTCAGCGAATATTAACTTTATCCTTTCATTTAATTCTTCCTCTTTTTCAATTGGATATATTATGAAAAAGATTGTTCTATCTTCAACTTTATAAGCATTTGGAAAAAGTTCATCAGTTTGGTATACATTTGGAAAAGATTGAAAATCAAACAACAGTTTTAAATTATCCAAATTTTTAGAGAACGTTGAATAGACTCGAAAATTCAATTTATTTAGATCACTTAAACTACTCCTACTTAAATTAAATTGTTCAAGAAAGGTGTAGCTAGTTTTTATTAGTTGAACATTTTCAAGTTCAATTTTTGCTTTTGCAATATATCTATCTAATTCATTAATTCTATTAGTATAGTAAATTATTTCTTCCTTAACGGTGCCGATAAGTTCATTTATATCATCTACAACAAATTCGATTCTTTTTTCCTTTTCAACTTTTTTTAGACTTGAGAAAGTTGATTCTGAAATCTGGATTTTGTTGAATAATTCATTTAAGTCGCGTCTTAAATTTTTAATAGCACCTAATAATACGTCCTTTTCTTCTATTTCCTTTCTTTCTTGAAAAATTTTTTTTGATTTTATGTGAATGTTATTAATATCAGAAAGTTGGTTTAGTAGAGCATCTTTATAATTGTAATTAATAACTACATTAAACAATGACATCTCGGTTTTTTGAGGCATTAGATCACATCCTATACTTTACTTATTTCCTTTTTTTGAATAAGATCCTTAGTCTTTTTCAACCTAACAAAATTTTCTCTATCGTTTTCTTCTAAAATTTCTCTAATCTTTTTAATATCTGCTATTAGTCTGGGAATAATTATGTTTTTCAAACCATTTATTCTACGAGTAATCCTATTAAAATAATGGACAAATTTAATAAATAAATCTTCCTTTTCAGCTAACTTTATTAAACTTTCGAAAAAATTTTCTAAGATAAACGTAAGATCATCAAGAAAATGACTTGAATTCTCAAAAGAGTATGCTGGTAATTTATCTTTCCGATCTAAGTCATAACTTATTTCACTGGAAGGGATTCCAATTCGCTTGGTATGTTTTAAATTAATTGAAGGTTTATATTGAATTTTACTAATACTACTAATCAATACTAAATCCCTTTTTCCCATCTCTTTATAGGTTTTGTTTAAATTAATCAAAGAGTTTTTGTATAAATTCATAAATTTATTAAAGACTGATTGATATTCATAATATCTATTTTTAATTTGTGACATTAACTGTTCTTGTTTAAATTCTAAAAATTTCTTCCCTCTTACAGCAAAATTTAATCTTTTTTGAAGATTTATCAAGTTCGTTTTTGTAGGTTTTAATTCTCTAAAACTAATTGTTCTCACCTACTCTCTGTAATACTTATCAATAAATTCTTGATGAATGCGAAATAATAAATTCTTTGGTAAATTTGACAAAACCTCCCAAGCTCTTGAAAATGATTCATTTAAATTTCTATTGTCGAGAAAGTCTTGATTTAAAAATTTTTGTTCAAAATCTTCACCAAATCGTAATAAAGCTTTCTGGTCAAAATTAAGTCCATCTTCCCCTACAACAGCAAGAAGATCTCTCACTTCAAGAGCGCTAGAGTAAGATGCTAATAATTGTGAACTTAAATCGGCATGATCCTCTCTAGTTGTACCACTTCCTATAGCATCTTTCATTAATCTTGAAATTGAAGCTAAAACTCCGATAGGAGGATATATTCCCTTCTTATATAAATCTCGATTGAGCACTATTTGACCTTCAGTGATGTATCCAGAAGTATCTGGGATTGGGTGAGAAATGTCATCATTTGGCATGGTTAAAATTGGGATTTGGGTTATAGTTCCAGTCTTACCCTTGATCTTTCCAGTTCTTTCATATATTGATGCGAGATCGGAATACAAATACCCCGGATATCCTTTCCTGCTAGGAATCTCTTCTTTCGCAGAACTTAATTCTCTTAATGCTTCAGCGTAATTCGTCATATCAATTAAAATTACAAGAACATGCATATCTTTTTCAAAAGCAAAATATTCAGCAGTAGTTAAAGCCACCCTTGGAATAATTAGCCTTTCCATTATTGGATCAGATGCAAAATTAAAAAATGAAATAATATTAAGAATATTTCCACTTTCTTGAAAGCTTTTTATGAAGTTAATAGCATTATCTTCAATGATTCCAATACCACAAAAAATTATTAAGAATGGTTCTTCAGTTAGAACTTTAGCTTGTGTTACAATTTGAGTAGCCAATCTATTATGCGGGAGCCCTTGACCACTGAATATTGGAAGTTTTTGTCCTCTTATAAGAGTAAAAAGACCATCAATGCTGCTTATACCTGTTTGGATTACCTCTGAAGGATAATCTCTAGCATAGGGATTTATTGGAGCACCAAATATGTCTCGTTCTTCTGTTGTTATTATTTTTGAATTTAGAACTTTTTTAGTTTCGATATCAATCGGTTCACCTAAAGAATTAAAAATTCTTCCAAACATATCATTATCAGAAATTCTGATTTTAAAAGAATCTTCTGTGAAAAATATCTTAGAATTTTCAGCTGATATTCCTTTTGTATCTTCAAATACTTCTAATATTATCATATCTTCATTAATCTTCAATACTTGTCCATTACGAATAGAACCATCTTCTCCTTCAATCCTGACAAATTCTCCGTATTGAACATCATGATTATTCTTTAAAAATAATAAAGGTCCAATAATTTGCTGAACTTTTCTATAAATTGTACTCATTTTTTACTTCTGACTCCATAAAGAATTTTAAGAGATTCAATTTCTTGTAGTAGCTTCTCTTTAATATTATCAATCTTATCAAATTCATTATTAGGGATACGATTATTAATTCTGATTATTTCATTTATAATCTGAAGGTTCTTGATATCTTCGAGAAGAAATCCTTGTTTTAGAATTTTTTTTCCCTCATTATATAGTAGAAGAATTAATTTTATGTGTCCTAGAAGCTTCTTCGCATCAGTATAACCATCGATAGTATCAAACGCATTTTGAATAAGAAAGCTTTCTCGAATCACTTTTGCTATAAATAAAATTAACTGTTGTTCTTCAGGTAAATTTTCTTCTCCAATTAATTGAACTATATTAATCAGGTTTTGCTCTTTAGACAAGATCTCTTCTACATAATTTCTACATTGGTACCAATCCAAATCCATTTCTACCCAATCAATATCTCTTTCAAACCACCAATCAGAAATATAGTCAGGATAGTTAGAATAGGAATTCAGCCAATTTACAGCGGGATAATGTTTTGAATATGCTAACCGAGCATCTAATGCCCAAAATGCTTGAACAAAGCGTTTAGTTGTCGAAGTTACAGGTTCGCTAAAATCTCCGGCAGGTGGGGAAACAGAGCCTATTATGGTTATTGATCCATAATTTTTTTTATCAGAATTGGAATTACCTAGTGTTTTTATAACACCAGCTCGTTCGTAGAAACTTGAAAGCTTAGAGGGAAGATATGCCGGATATCCCTCCTCTGCAGGCATTTCTTCTAATAATCCTGAAATTTCTCTTAAAGATTCAGCCCATCGAGAAGTACTATCAGCTAAAACAGCTACATCATAACCCATATCCCTATAATATTCAGCTATAGTAACTCCTGAAAAAATACTTGCCTCGCGTGCTGAAACTGGCATATTTGACGTATTTGCGATTAAAACAATCCTTTCTAATAATGGTCTTCCTGTTCTAGGATCTATAATTTCAGAAAATTCTTTTAATACATCAGCGATTTCATTTCCTCTCTCCCCACATCCAACAAATACTACTATATCAGCATCACACCACTTAGCTAGAGATTGTTGTATAACCGTTTTTCCAGTACCAAAGCCACCAGGGACAGCAACAGTCCCTCCTTTTGCTATAGGAAATAATAAATCGATTACTCTTATTCCCGTTAATAAGGGTTCACTCGGAATAATTCTTGCTTTATGAGGTCTAGCTTTTGTAACAGGCCACCTTTGTATCAGATTAAAAGATTTTTCTTGGTTTTGATATGATAAACGATAAATTTCATCAATGACAGTATATTCTCCCTTTTCAGCAATGTAAGTTACTTTACCTGAGCTTACTGGTACTAATATTTTATGAACAATAGATGGAGTTTCTTGAACTGTTCCAATAGTATCTCCAATATTAACTGCATCTCCTATTTTTTTGGTAGGTGTGAAATTCCATTTTTTCGTTCTAGAAAGGGAGGGTATTTCTAATCCACGTGATATAAAACCTATTCCTTCAGATGATTTAAAAGCTTGATCTAAGGGTCTTTGAATTCCATCAAATACACTAGCTAATAGTCCTGGGCCTAATTCCATTGATAAAGGTTCATTTAGATATAACACTTCATCATTTAGCTTCAAATTATTCGTATTTTCATAACATTGAGCAACTACGTGGTTAGCATAAATTTGAATTATTTCTCCTAGAATTTGATAAGAAGAAACTTTAATTAAATCATGGAGTTTAACTTTGCTTTCTAAACCTTTTATCTCTATAAGAGTACCATTGATTGCCGAAATTATGCCTGTATCATTATTCTTTTTAGATTCAATCATACGTCCTTAAATGCTCCTTGATATCAAGTTTTTTATTTCGAATAAATTTTTCAAAACTAAGTTGCATCTCTTTGATTTCTGACTCTGAAAAGATCTTTGAAAACTCTTTCTCAATGAGGATGCTTTTTTTTTGTAGTAAATTATCAATTGTATAGTCATATGACATGTTGATACTATTTTGGAAAACTTTGAAACCACCAATAAATTCATCATTAGACTTGAGAATTTCAACCTTATTTTTAAATAAATCTTGAATATGATTAGGATTGGTTTTAAAATAATCATAATCCTTAGAATTTAGACTAATCGATATTTTTGGGGGCTTATCAATTATCGAAATTACTTTTTTAAAAATTGAAATTAAATATTTTGTATATTTTGAATAATTTTTAGATATTTTATTTCTAATACTAGTTTCAAGCGCACTATATAATTGTTCTATTAGATTCCGTTTTAATTGAAGTATTTCATCTTTTACTTTTGATAAGGTTTCTGAAAGAGTATTATTCAAAAATTGATCATAAGTTTCTATAAAATGATTTTTTATTCTAAGAGAATTCTCATCCATTCTCTTTAGGTAATTTTTTTTAATTTCTGCTTTTTGAAAAAGTGTGGATTGGTTTATCTCCTTTACTTTCTTTTCAGCCTCTTCAATAATATATATTCCTAGCTTTCCAAATTGACTTTTTATGTCCTTTTCTTGCGAAATGGTAAATTCAACTTTTTTTTAAATAATTTGGTTAATAAATTTGAAAATTTTTGCCATAATTTTGTTTTGTTGTTCGATATCAGTTGTAAAGACATCTGGTACATAAAACACAAATGGTTTTTTATTATTTAATTTAAAATCAAATAAATATTCGATCTCATTTTCTGGTAAATTTAAAGCTACAATGATCATTCCAATTGAAGAGTCTTTAATCAATCTATCAAACTCTTTGGAGAATTGTTCTGTATTCTCAATAATCTTTCCTTCAATTCCTAATAAACCCATTAATAAAACGAATTCCTCATATCCTAATACAAATATTTTTTGATTAAACATTGAAATTCAGCCCAGCTTTAGTTATTATTTCTTCAATTAATTCTTCCATTTTTCTTTCATAATTAGATTTAACTAGCTTTAATTTTGATTCTAATTTTTCTTTAAAAATTCTGATTTCTTCTTTAGTTTCTTTATTAAGTGATTTTAGGACTTCTTTAACATTATTTTGTTTTGTTTGTATAGAATCCTCCAAAAATTTTTCCTGCTCTTTACGGAAGGTTTGAATTTCAATTAAACTTTCTTCCTTTGCTTTCTCAATTAAATCTTCATAAACTTTTTCAATATCTTTTATCCATTCAAAAATCTTCATCTAATAAATTTAGCCTCTCATAATTTTCATGAATAATTCTAACAATATGCGGCATTATTATGAATTTAATTTCTTTATCTTTTTTAATTATTAACTCCAGAATACTGTAGATCGTTGAATACTCTATATCATCAATCTTCATTTTAAATTTTTTGAAGTAATATGCTTGGTAAATTCCCTCTAATGACCATCTTATATGCTCCCTTTTAAACTGAATTGGTATAAAGAAGGCTTTCAACTCTTTTTTATTTTGCAGATAGCTAGCAATCTCTGAAATAAAAGTATCAATATTTGTGAGATTAAGCAATGATCCAATCTTTTCTTTGTTAAAAAAAAGATATTCATCTACTAACATTTGAGAAAGTAATTTTCTTTCGATATTATCCTTAATTCCTCTATAAATTAATCGTAGATTATAAATCTCAACCACATATTTGATAAATAAATTTATCATTTCAGTTTCTTTTTTAGAATATATCTTTTCACTCTTTATTAAATTTTCATAATATAATTTATCCAAAAAAGCTTCTAAAACAAAAATTTCTCCGGTGTTTTTAAAATATAAAATTCCTTCTCTTATAGCTTTGTTATATATAGTTTTTTTCACGAATAGTTGAATTTCACTTAAAGATGTAATCTCTAATAACTTTTTAATGAAGTCTGAATGATCTAAATAATCTTCGACTAGAAAATTGATCCTCTTATACTTTTGTTTCATATCCATGCCAGCAATTAGCCCAAGGATAATTTGCTTAATGTTATTAATTTCAAATTTTAAAAGTAAAGACCTTATAAATCTTCTCATATTTTCAGGTGATACAAACATAATTTTTCCCATCAATTTTATATAGACATGAAAAAGAGCTTGTTCGATTTCGATAATTAAATAATTTTTAATGTCTATTTCTGGATAATATGGGGTGATGACTTCTATAAACTCTTTTATATCTTTTATTTTTTTCAACTTTTTTAAAGATGCCTCATCTATTAGTAAATTTTTTAAAAAATTTACTTTGATATACGTATAAGCATAAGATGGAATAATTATACTCGTTGAAAACACCAAAGGATGAAATTTCTTTGAAAATATTTAATTTATTATGCTGGTAATGATGGTATTTTTGTCCATAGTAGAATAGCTACAATAAGGCCATAAATTGCTAACGCTTCGGCTAACGCAACAACTAAAAAAGCCTTAAAAAATGCTTCTTCTCTTTCTGAAAGAGATGAAATTGCTGCTGTTCCAACAGTTTTTATTGCCCATGCGCTCCCTAATACGGACGCACTTACAGAAATTCCAGCAGCAATAGCTAATAATGCGGATGTAAAAGAATTATAGTAATCATAAATATCAGTTTGTGCTGCAGCAAAAGTTATAAGTCCGTCTACTGTTAAATAAACTGTAGCTATTAAAATTAACTGGAAAATTCCAAGTAGCAAATAAAATTTTTTCTTTCCGTTCAAATTTTTCACTTATTATTAATTCATATTTATAATTATGAAAAAATTATTAGCGTAAAAATTTTACCCATTTATTTTAAAAGTAAATAATAAAATTAATCCTTAAGTTGTAGAAAAAATGTAAATGAGAATTAAAAAAATTTATTGATATAATAAAACTCTTATAACATCAGCAATATCATGGATCCGGTCAGCTAACTGCTCTAATAAAACAATACTATCTCTTAACCGTAAGAGTAATCGAATATTTAAATCTTGTTCGGATGTTGAATATAAATAGTCTAGAAATTGTCTATATGTTTTGTCGATATCATTTTCAAGTTCGTGAATAGTAACTGTATTTTTATATACCTCATCAGGATTGTCTCTTAAATTTTTTATTGTAGTTTTCAATACATCCGTCATTTCAATAATTTGATTAATTAATTTGTCATATCTTTTTTTAATTTCTTCATATTTTAGATCAATTAAATTTATTTTATCCAACATATCCACAAATTCAAGTGGATAATTTATTACATTATCCAATCTTAAAATTAATGCTACGTAATCACCTACGAAAGTTCCAGTTTCCGAAAAGTTCTGAATTATCTGAATTTTAAGTTCATCAGCTTCTTCTTCAGCTAATTGCATTTTACTCCTTTTTTTCTCAAAACTTTTTTTATTGGATTCGAAATCTTTTGACCATTTGGAATAATACACACCCATATCACTTATAACAGAATATACAATTCTAACATGTTCCATTAACATTGCAATAATTTCTTGTTTAATCTTTCTGTTAGACGACATTTTAAAATTCACTAAATTTTTAATATTCTAAGAATATTATATGATTAGATAAATAAAAATCATCAGTATCATCAATAGTTGAATTTCGAAAAGAATTAATGTTTTGGATATTTAAAAGAATAATAATGATTATTATCATATTATACTTAACTCTCAAAAATTTATTGAGAAAAATTTGCAATCTACTTTTAGGAAAATTTTTGATCCAAGGTGCTATTTAAATAAAATGGAATTAAGAAGCATTTTTAAGAGATGGCGGAAATACTCAGAGATGTCTGAGTTAGGTATTATCGCCCGTCGAAAATTTTTTAATAATTGTTTTGACGGGGCTTTAACCTGTGCTGGAATAGTAAGTGGAGTTTTTGTTTTGTTTTTAGCGGGTTTAAGTCAAAACACTCCTGGAAGTATAGTAGTTTTAGGATTTTCAACGGCACTAGCTATTGGTATTAGTGGTTTATGGGGTGCTTTTCTTTCGGAAGAAGCAGAAAGAAAGAAAAAAATAATTGATCTGAAAAAAGAGATGGTAATTCTTGAAGAATTAGAAGATGACGATGATATTGATGCGTTAGAAAAGAAAAAGTTAGAATTAGCAAAAAAGATATTGGAAGAAAAAGAAATCCAGAAAGCTATGGTTATTCCAATTAAGAATAATGGTTTAAAGAAGGAAAAGAGTATTTTAATTCCAATTAAAATGCAGAAAACTAAATTAAAAAAAAACAAAACTATGATTGAACAAGCAGAAAATTTTGCCACAATTATAGCCTCTTTAGTTGATGGTGGCGCTCCTGCTTTAGGATCTACGCTTCCATTAATTCCTTTTTTCTTTGGTTCCGAGTTAGTTTTACTTCATTTTATTTTCTCTTATCTCATTTTAGTTGGATTATTAGTCTATTTAGGCATATTTTTAGGGAATATTTCTGGACAGGGTCGAATAAAATATGCTACACATCTTGTAACAGCTGGAATTGTTACGCTTATTGTATCATTATTATTAAGTATGGCAACAGGAAATTTCTAATAAAATATTTTTATGGAAGTGAATTTAAAAAAATTTTAAAAAAAAAAGGAAAGTTTTCCTTTCTAAGCTTAAATTACACTTGAATTTTTATACAAAATGTTAGATAAAATTAGAACGTATGCAAGAATAAGTAATTTATGGCCAATAGCTCGTCGTTATTTTGTGAATAATTTTTATGATGGGATGCTCACTGTTTTAGGAATATTATTAGGATTTTTTATAATTATTATTAAAGGAAACCAAAACTCAATTGAAAGTAATTTAGTTATATTAACCGGAATAGGATCTTCAATATCAATGTTTATTTCAGGATTATCAGGATCTTATTTATCAGAAAGGGCAGAACAAAAGAAATTGAAGAAGGAATTGGAAAAAGCGATGGCTCTAAGTGATCTTGAATTTGATAATACCGATCCATTTTTAGAATTAAATGAAATTGAAAAAGCAATGCTGAAAAAAATTAAAAGAAGAAGATTACTTAGAAAGAAAGCTTTATTTGATGATAATAATAATAAAAAGAAATCTAAAACTATTCAAGATAAAGCTGAACAATTTGCGATTTTAGTAGTATCCTTTGTTAATGGAACTTCTCCTTTTTTAGGTGGAATTGTACCATTAATTCCATTTTTTCTTGTTCTAACTGCTGGTATTATGACTTTTATTTATTCTTTTTTAATAATTTTACTATGCATTATTTTACTGGGAATATTTTTAGGAACCGTCTCAAAAGAATCAATTATTAAAAATATAATTCAGATGGTCGTTGCATTTCTCATAACAATTTTAATCTCATTATTATTACTACGATAATTTTACTCAAACAACCAACCAAAAATTTAAAATTTTTTAAATAATTTTCTTACAAAAATTAAAAATAGATAAAGAGATATCTTGAAAACTTTTATAGGGATTGATATAGGTTCATTGGCAACTAAAATTGTTTTATTAAACGATGGAAAACTATTAGACCATAAAACAGAAAGATCAACTTATGATTTTAAAAAGATTGGCTATAACTTATTTAATGAATTATTAGAAAAACATAATTTAAAAAGAACTGATATTTTTGTAATGAGTACAGGTTATGGAAGGAATACTGTAGATTTTGCTGATGATAGAGTCACTGAAATTACAGCACATGCAAAAGGAGTTCAATATTTCTTTCCTGACGCTCATTCTGTTATAGATATTGGGGGTCAAGATAGTAAGGCAATAGTGATGTCAAATAAAACTAGAAATGTTATCGATTTTCAGATGAATGATAAGTGTGCTGCTGGAACCGGTAGATTCTTAGAAGTAATGGCACATGCATTAGAAGTCCCGATTGATCAATTTGGAGATTTGGCATTGAGATCAAATAAACCAGCATCTATTAGCTCTACTTGTACTGTATTTGCTGAAAGTGAGGTTATAAGTCTTTTCGCAAGCGGTGCTTCAAAGCAAGATATAGCAAGTGGAATTCATAAATCTATTGCTAGACGGGTTGCAGGAATGGCTAAACGCATTGGAGTTAGCCCCCAATTAGTGTTTTGTGGGGGAGTAGCTAAAAACCCGGCTGTTAAAAAGTATTTAGAAGATGAACTGGGTTTTGAGATTGTGTCACCAGAATTACCTCAATTAACAGGTGCTATTGGAGCCGCATTAATAGCCCAAGAGAATAACGGTAATTAAACTTACTTAATTTTAATTTAATACTATTATTTATATTTGTTATAGGTAAATTTTTTTAAAGTATTAACTCTTTTTTGTTTAAAATTTACTAGAGATTTTATAGATGAATGATCTTGAACTCTTATCGAATTTTTCTTTATTTTTGAAAGAAAAGAAAGAAAAAGGAGTTAAAATTATCGCTTTTTTAGCACACGATAATATTCCAGAAGAATTATTAGATGCAGCAGGGTTTTTTCCATTAAGGTTAATATTTGGAGGAAATGACGATTTAATGAATGCTAGTCATGATTATCTACCACCATCTACGTGTGCTTTTGCTCAAACTTGTATAGGTTTGTTTTCAATTAAACCTGCTCAATTTGATTTTTTAGATTTAATTGACTATTTTATTGTTTCAAATCATTGTGTATCTGATATATGTGCGTCTGAAATTATTTCAAAATATTACAATATACCTAGATTAGACTTCTATGTACCATATACTAATAATAAAAACAGTTCAGATTATTTCAAATTAGAGTTAAGGGATTTAAAGCAAAAATTAGAAGAAATTATTAAGAAAGAAGTTGATAATGAATCTATTTTTGATAGCATTAAAAAGTATAACAATTTTAAAAAAAAACTTTCAGAAATTAATAGTTTAGAAATAACCGGTTCGGAAAAATTAAAGGTTATTCAAAAAGCACTTTTATATGGACCTTCTTTTCTTTTAGAATTAGAACAGTATATAGAAAAAAATATATCAAATCCAATAGAAAAAATTGAAGATTCTAAGAATGTCCTAATTACTGGATGCTCGATTTTTATTAATGATTATTTGATTGAATTGATTGAAGACGGAGGAGGAAATATTGTTTTTTTTGATACTTGGATTGGAAATCATTATTATTCGCAAATATTGGAGGAGGAGATGATAAATACTATTAAAGATCCATTAGATCTCTTAGTTTATAGATTTGAAAATAATCGTTATGGAGATCATTCAGTACCTAACTTTTTAGAGAATAAACTATTACTAATCGAAAAATATTATCAAAGTTATAAACAAAAGACAGGAAAAGGATTAGGAATAATAAATCATATAATAAAATTCTGTGATCACATCTCATTAATGTCCAGTTACTTGAAAGAACGGTTACAGAAACAAGGTATAAGGGTTTTGAATTTAGAAAGAGATTATTCAAGAGCTAATCGAGGTCAACTTTCAACTAGAATAGAAGCATTTTTGGAGATGATATAAAAGATGAGTTTAATAGCAGATGAAATTATTCGATTTAGTTCTGTATTAAAAATTGCATATAATCTTTTAGCAGGTAGGAATTATTTGAAAAGAAAGAAATTTCGGGAAAAGGAAAAATTAGTAGCTGTCGCTTTACCCTTTTCTGATCTACCTTTTGCAGCTGGTGCTGTCCCTGTATTTCCAATTAGAATGCATATATTTGAGATAAATAAGTATTTGGCATATTTGGGTTCCGCATCAAGCATATTTGGATGGGAAAGTGTTTCGAATTTTTTAGGATTTGTTAAAAATTTGGGAATTCAAGAAATCAGTAAAATTGTAGACGATATCATTGAAGATGTAATTGACACAATCAATAAAAAGTACAATGAGATGTATGACCTTGGAATTGAAGGTGGTGTTTCAAGTGATTTTTGCTATGGATTAAAAAGCTTAACAGGAATGCATATTACTAAAGGCCGTAATGTAGATGCTTGCTTTAATGTAACAATTAGATGCAGCGCATATAATAAATATTTGGAGTCTTTAAAAGCTATTAATTCTGAGCCTAAACAAATTTGGGTTGATATTCCACCAAGAAATATTGGAAATTCTTTGGAATTATTGACAAATAATATTTCAAATGCTTTAAAGGAGCTGGAAAATTTAACCGGAAACACATTAACTGATAATCGACTTCGAGATTTTTTCAAAATTGGTAATCAAATAAAAAGAGATTATAAGACCATAATATATGAAATTAGTGCTTCTGATTTCTATCCCTGCAATCCGGCAACCTTTAGTGAAATTTTATCATTACTTAGTATTACATTTCAGGATTATAACTCCAACGCTTCTAGATATCGAGATAATATGAGTTCATTAGTAAAGGAAATGAAGGAGAGAATTCGAAAAGGAATTGGAATGGACGTTTCTAAAATGCCTCGGATCTTAGTTACTCCTATGTTTGGAGGTTGGGAACCCAAAAGTCATGAAATCATATATGAACTTGGTGGTCGAGCTTTATATGCTGATTGGGAAATACTGAAATTATTAGAAGAAATTAATGTATCAACTCATGCAAATCCAGTAGAAGAGTATGCTCGATTCCTTCTAAATGCTACTGAAACAGGTATAGGTTGTGATAATGATACTTTAACAAATTCATATTTAAGAATGGCTAAAGATTTAAGCGCTGATGGACTTGTTTTCTTTCAGTTATTTGGATGTCACTCTATTTCAAATTGTTATTCGATGTTGAGGGAAAAAATTCGTCGTGATTTAGAAATACCAACTACTTCCATAACATTCAATAAAATTGGCGAAAATGTAGAGCAAGTAAAAACCCGCTTAGGAGCTTTTATGGAGATGTTTAAGTAGATAAAATTTTTAGAATTAATATTATTTAAATTTGTTCAAAGAACATCTTTCTACCCGAATGGACTCTTTGAAAATTGTCCTTATACTTTTCAATATCATCATGAATTTCTTCTAACTCTTTATTTTCCAACATTCTATTAAAGATATTTAGTGTAGAGAGATAAAGTTTCGGCATAAAAGTATCAATCTGAGAAAGCTCGTAAGCTAAATTTAATATTGAAGAGTAGTCCAAAGTTAAATCAATTTCTCGATTTTTTATCTGTTGTATTATCTGTTTCTCTAATTTTCTTCTTGAAATGTTGCTCCATACTAATTCATACCCAAAATAATTGACAGCTTGGACTGCCTCGGTTAAAAGTGCTGTGCCTGTCGCAATAGCGATACTACCGGTTAAAATATATGCTGTTAAGGTTCCTAGTATAATAGTAATTCCCCTATAAATTAAACTTTTTATTAAACTTTCTTTCCATTCTATTTTTTTAGACTTCATAAATTTTCAGCAAGAATTTTTTATACTTAAATAGGCTTTTTAAGAGGAAAAGAAACAGTTAAAATTCCTTTTTGTTTAAAAATTCTACATTCTAAAAAAAATTAATTCTATCTTTAAAAAGTCTTTAATATGTTTTTTATAGATTTTACCACGATGATGATACTTTTGACATTTAGTACAATAATATTTAATCATTTTCACTTTGAATTTATTTTATTCAATTTATCATTTATCTCATGAAATAATTTTTCTCTTTGATTAGAATCATGAATTATTTTTCTTTTTCTGATTTTATCAATAGAAAAGACAACATAATCATTTTCTAAATTTGAAGAACAATTATAATTTCTTTTAATGACATTATTGTCATTGTTGTCAACGACAATATTAGACTTATTATCTTTTTTCTCTTTTCTTAAAGTATTTACTTTTGATTTGAATTTGTTTAAAATTCCCAAATTTGCACCTCTTTTTTAAAATATTTACTAATTTTTATTCTAAGCTCCTTCTAGAGTATATAATTGTTTCCCATTAGGGATATAAAATTTATTTTTATCTTTTATAATTATAGTATGAAAATAAGCTGCTAATCCTAAGAAGCCTCTTATTACGGCTTCATCTTTTTCATAAACAAAACGAATCAATGTTATAGCTTTGTTTCCATTGAATTTTGCCCTTTCATGAATTATTTCATCAATTAGCGGAACTTTTAATTCTGTAACAATTTCATAAACTTTTTGAATGAATTCTTCATTTCTGGTCATCAAAACACCTCTATTTTATTATTTTTATAAAAATTCACAATTTTTTCTAAATATCATTAATAATTAAACTAATTTTCCAATTAAATACGAAGTTATTCACTTAAAAGGAGTATAAAACCATTTTAATGTAAGATTGAGCTATAATAGATGGTTTTAATAAAAACCATTCTAAATGAATAACAGTCTTACCACTAAAAATAATATTAAAATTTTAATGGCTTTGGGTACTGATCAAATCATTTTTCGATCTATAATAATAGTATAATCAAAATTATTTAATTTTAACTATAATTAAATCAAAGGATTTTATTATTTTGTATAATAAACCTATTAAAATTTTGCTAATTTTTTAAAGCCGATTTATTAGCCAGAATCTTGCTTTTCTTCTAACTTTTTCTTTAATTCTTCAGTTTCTTTCTCAAGTTCTTCGATCTTCTTGTCTCGCTTTTTTATTTTATGTTCAGCTAATGTTATACCTTGTAAACTTAAAAGTTTTTTAACAAAGATTATAGACGCTATACATATACCTATAAGATAAAATAATTCGGCAGTCCAGTAGTATTCAGATATATTAATGTAGATTGATAAATTCAAAAAAGGTAATATCAATGTTAATATGCCAATAAATATCAACGAAATAAGTAATGTTATTTTCTCATAAGTTTTTATCTTACTTCTGAAAAAAACATAAACTCTCAACCAAAAAATTATACTAATAAAAGTAATTGGTATAAATATTATCGATCCTATTCCTATTATCAACAAAAAGTTTAAAGCGAACTTCTTCCTCCATAAATCTAGGATCTCTTTGGTTGTCATTTGATCTTGAACTTGTGCACTAGCATATTCTTTTCTAAGTTCAAAATATTTCTTTTTAATTCCTCTCGCTACTTGTTTGGCACCTTTTTTCCACCAACTTAATTTTCCTAATTCTGCAGCTTCTTCAATTTGATCTCTAATAATTGGTATAATATAAAGAGTTAATAATAAAGAGATTATACCATAAAGATATAATAGCAAATCAAACCAAAACCAAAATCCTGTTTGAGTTATTATAGTTTTTCTAATGAAGCTTATAATAATTTTATATGTAGCATAACCTATTAATACCAAAGGTACAACTACCTGAATAACAATAAAAATATTTAACTCTTTCTTGCCAAATTTATCTTTAAATTTTTTTAAAATTATGAGAAAAATGTTCGAAATGCTCAATAATATCCCAAAACCAGATAAAAACTTAACTGCCCAGAAAAAAATTAATAATGAAAAATCTAAATAAAGTAAACTAAAAGCCAAATTTATTATCATAAAAATGATTAATGCCATTAAGATGGAGAAATAACCTATTCTATATAGCTTTTCATTCATTATAATCAAGTTTTCCTATACTGATGTATATTTAAAAATTTCAATTACTTGGAAATCAATTGAAAATTGAACCTTATTTTATAAAATTATTGTATCTATTTAAGATTTTTCTTATATGATATAATTACTGAAGGTTAAGGTAATTATATTAAATATAGATCCCCTAGTTATGCATAAATTCAAGGGGAATTATGATCTAAACAATTTGCTTTAAAAATATTGAATATAATATATTTAATTTACTTTTATTTGTTGTTCTGTTCCTATCTCAATTAATTTATCAGTAGCAATTCGGGATTCAATTAATTTTTCAAGTGCTAAACCTTGTACTGTCCTTCCTTTATTCATAAAATCTATCCCACATAAGATCGAAGATAAATTTATTACAGAATCTATTATTGGTGTCTCAATGCCTAAAAATTTTGCTAAAGATGAAATGGGGACTAAACCAGTTGGTACATCTTCAGTAAAATATCTTGTGATTAATTCTTTTGGGGCATTTATATTTTCATAAGCCTTGATTTTTTTTATAGCCTTATGAATCGATTTTTTTTTGACTCCATAGGATTTATTTGCCCACTCGCAAAATCTAATTTGTTTTATTCTTAAAATTTCAAAAATTTTATTCAATTCAGTTTGAATATTCTCAAGGACCTCACATGTTCTAGAGGTTGCACCTTCTGCATAAAATTTAAAGGGTATTCCTGAATCCATAGCACCAGCATTCAATAGTGAAATAGTTGGATGTAATAACATCCCAATATTATTTAATGTCATTTCAAGATAATCATCTACAGGATTCAATTGGTGAAATATCTCTCTCAGCGTATCATACACATAGAAGGTATCTTTGTCTGGAAAAGCAGCAAAATCAACCATATCTTTAATTTTAAGGATTTTTACTCCGTTCTTTTTTAACTGCCTTGAAGTAAAGACTAACGTTTGAGTTTCAGCAATGAAAATTGGGAATGATATCCCTTTCTGTTCAATTACTCTCCTAAATTCAACAGCACCAAAACTCCTTCCGGGATTTAATAGGATTATTTGATCACGAAAAAGATATTGTGCAATTTTTTCAGCAATAGATTTATGTGCTGAAGCGGGAATAACTACCAATATGACATCAGCATCTCTTACTGCTAATTCTAAATCTTGTGTAATTAAGTTACACGGATAATAACCTTTTATTTCTCCAGATGCTTTAACACCGCCTTTTTTTTTTATATCTATAATTCTTGTAAATGAACGATTATATAGATTTACAGGGTATCCTTTGGAAGATAAGTAAGCTGCAAAGGCACGACCACCATTTCCTGCTCCGATTACACAAAATTTCATTCATCTATCACCTCAAAAACAGTACTTTCATTTTGCTTTAACAAATCTGAGATATTAATATCCGACAGGTTAAAGATAATATCTTTAATTCTCTGGATTTCATCATATTTTTTATTCTGTGTCAAATCCCATGAATAACAAGCACCATTAATTATTTTAGTGTTAATTACTCCTAAAGCAAATTTGTTATTTTTTAAATGCGGAGCATCAAAAATTCCATATTTTACAAGCCGGTTTAAAACATTAGAATTAATATATGGATTTTTATACTCTTTTTTATATTTAGCCAAGTAGGGTATTAAATTAACAATCCACTTTGCTTGTTTAATAAGTTCTTCTTTTCTTTCTTGTATTTTATTGTCAATGAAGTTTATTTCACTTGAATAAACTTTATTTATGACCTGATCTACTATTTTGCAGCTTTCAATTACATCTTCAGGAAGAGTGGCGTGATTAGCCTCCGAGAAACTAACTACATGAACAATATCTGGCTTTATTGCTAATTGGACCATAGTTGCTACTGCTAATTGACCCTTAGCTCTATCTAAATCTAATGGAAAGCTAGCTAATCCAGTTCTCACTTGTTTAATTACTGAAAAATTCTTGTCTGTTAAAGTGTTAAGTAATTCATTTTTTGCCAGAATCTTTGCCAAGTCCATATTAAGGGAGCTTGAAGGGGGTGTATTAAACATGTATTGTGCAATAAAGAATTTTACGCCTAGATTTTTAGCTATAATACCAGATAAATACATATCAGCTACCGCAATCGCATCTGGAGCATTTCTAAGACTCCAATGATGAGAATCATTAATTTCAACAGGAATATTGTTTTTAGCATGCCAGTTTATAGCTTCTAGATGTTGTTTTATTGATTTTTTTAATGTTAAGGGCCCTCTTCCATCCATTTGATTAAACCAGAAAATTGGAATAGCAGCCCAGGCATTATGAATAGTTTCTCGATATAATTTAGCTAATTTAATGAAATCACGAGTACCCGCATAAATTCTTAACAAGGGGTAATTTCCTGTTAATCTTGCTTTATATAAGTTAATAAAGTCTTCTTTAGATCTGATGGGCACCCCTCCTGCCCCAGATAGTTCCTTAACCTGATCTCTGGGATGGAAGAAGTGCGCTTGCGTATTTTGATCAGGAGCAATTGATATTATATCTAATATCTCTGCGTTTGCAATTTTTGTTATTCCTTTTAAGGTCTTCTTTATAGTTGGTAATCCGAAATGTGCTCTTATAACTGGAAAAGGACTTTTCCACTTAATTCGTGAAATTAAATCTATAGGTATTTCGCTTTTTTCTTCAGTAATAACCAAATCTCTCCCTAAGGTCGATAATATCTTATATTTTGATTCTCCTCCAACAAAATATTCATCAAAGAGATTGAATTCTTTCGCAACTTCAACTACTTCAGGAGTACCAGCAAAAAATAATTGTTGGGGTTTTTCTTTCAATTCATAAAATTTTTCTTTAAATTGTTGTAGAACTGGTCTAAGAGTAGCTGGTGTTAGTCTATAACTAAGTCCTAAAATATTCGGCTTATAACTCTTTAATTTATCAATAATTACTGAATTTGGAGTTGCGGGTCCCAGAAATACACATTTAAAGCCTAATGTTTTTGCGATATTTGTAAAATTATGCGGACCTGCTATATGAACACATTGACCAATACATGCAGTTAAAATTTTTTTAATTTCTGGCTTATTGACAATATTATTATTCATTTTTATCATAAAATTATCTCCTCATCGGAGTTTTATATTGTTCTTTCGCAATTATTCAAATAATCGACTTATGTTTATTCTCCAAGTCGATTACTTTAAATTAAAAATAGACATAAATACTACTTTTTGAACGATTAAACGATGAAATATGGATAATACTATATTATTATAGCAATATTTGCTATTTAAATATAATGATCTTTTAAATAAAAGTAATCTCACTTTTTATTTAAATAGATAATCTTTTAAATAATAATATTTACTTGCAATTTAAATAAACTTATATACTTTTAAATACAATATTTATATAATAATAAAATATTTTTTTATCTTTTTTTAGAAATAAATTGAAACACTTGGTGAAATAATATTTCCACTGGTGAAATACGCAGAAAAAGCACATGGCAGATAATAAAAAATATTTATCAGGCTTTAGATGATGGAAAATTTCATACAATAAGCGATATATCTCAAATTGCTAATTCAAACTGGAGTACAATTAAAAACCAAATTGAACTTATAAAAATGATCCAAGATATGCCAAAACTGGATATTATACATGCCTCAAAGCAAATTTTAGTAAGAAGTTTGTAAGATAATAGCTTTAAAAATACGATCTTTGTCTAAATCTAATCAAACAGTTCTTTATCAAAATTTTAGTAAAATTTAGAAGGCAAATTAATTTTTCAAGAGAATTTGAACGGGTGAATGAAAAATTTTATAAAAAGCTCTCATAAATTTTATTACAAAAATTTGATTACTTTTAAATTATAATTAATGAAAAGTCCATAATTATTATATCCTTCAAGGAGTCCTATCAGAAATGAGCATTTATGCTGATGATGTTGTAAGTTTTACTTCCGTTTTAAAAATGGCATATAATTTTTTAACTGGAAGAGATTTCTTAAAGAGAAAGAAGTCAAGAGAAAAAAAGAAGATCATTTCGGTAGCATTAGGTTTTCCTGATTTGGTATTTGCAGTAAATGCTGTTCCTGTGTTTCCTATAAGGATGGAATCTTTTAAAATAGATACTGTTTTAATGGCTCTAAATTCTGCCACTAGTGTCTTAGGTTGGGATTTAACCTCAAAATTTTTGGATATAGCAAGGAAAATTGATTTTTTAAAATTAGTTGACGGTACTTTAGACAATGTAATTAAGTCTATCAATGATAAATATAATTTGATGTATGAATTGGGCATTGAGAATGGGATTCCTTCTGAACTTTGCTATGGAGTTAATGCATTATATGGAATGCATAAATCAGTTGGAATTAATTTAGACGCTAATCTAAACTTTGCTATGCGTTGTAGTGAGTGGAATAAATATTCTGAATCTCTAAATTCTCTTGTTCCTAATCAAGTTTGGTTAGAAATGCCTCCTAAAGACATTGAAGATGAAGAGAAAGCAATAGAATTAATTAAGGGGAATCTGAATAAAACAATTAACGAATTGGAGTCTATAACTGGTAATGTTGTTACAGATGAAAGTTTGAAAAAACAATTTCGTATAGGAAATCAAGTAAAAAGGTTTTATAAAACAATTCTATATGAAATAAGTGCTTCAAATTTTTATCCTTGTAATCCAGCAACATTTTCTGAAATTTTAGCTCTATTAACAATTTCATTTCAAGACTACAATTCTAATGCTCAGAGATATTTGGAAAATATGAGTCAATTAGTAAAGGAAATGAGAGAACGAATCAAAAAAGGAATAGGTATGGATGTCTCTAATAGACCAAGAATCATTTTAGCACCGATTTTTGGGGGATGGGAACCAAGAACTCATGAAATTATATATAATTTAGGAGGTCGAATAATTTATGCTGATTGGGATATTTTAGGTTTCTTAGAAGAAATCCCTGTGTCCAAAAATTCTGATCCTCTTGAAGATTATGCCCGTTTCTTATTTGATGCTTTAAATAAAGGAATTGGTTGTGATAAAGAAAATCTAACTAAATCATACTTAGATGCTGCCAGAAATATGGAAATTGATGGTTTTATTTTTAATCAAGTATATGGATGTGAGTCAATCTCTAATTTTTATATAGATATAAAGAAAAAGATTAAAAATGAGCTTGATATTCCCGCAACCGCTATTACGTTTAAGAAAATTGGAGAAAACGTTGATCTAATTCAAAACCAATTAGAGTCCTTTATGGCAATATTTAAGTAAATATATATTTTGAAGGAAAAGTAAAGAGTGAGGATTTATTTTCTAAATAAATCGGAAGGTTTCATTAAGTGTGGTTCATCTTCTTCGTCATCTTTCTTTTTCTTCTTTGGAATGTAACCATAAACTTCAGTTTCTTCTGAAGTTGTAGATTGTGTTTGAGAAGGGGTAAGATTTATTCCAGCTGTTATAGGTTCAGGTTGTTGACCTACAGGAATGCTTTGAGGACCAACTGGTATCTCAACACTTGTTGATCCTTTTAAGATTTTCAATTCACTCAAGACTTTTTCTAAATTCATTGATTGAACACTTTTGTTCATAGTATCCATAATTTCTTGTAATGATTTAGAAGTCTCTCTCAATCCTTTAGGATTAATACCCGTTAATAATGAATCTAAATTGTTATTTATATTTTCATTTAATTCTTTAAGTGATTCTAAAACAGTAGACCAATGTTTATTCATCTGAGATTCTATGGCGCCAATCATTTTAATGGTTTCATTCATAAAATTAACGTGTGCTTCATACCTTTCTTCGTCTTTTGCACGCAAATCAGAAATCAACATAATTAATTTACGCAGAGCTTCTTTCTCTTCACTCATTTTATTAGCCGACACTTATAATTTTTCTTTATTATACTTATGATTATTTAAAAATTTATATATATTTATTTTTCACATAAGGAAGGAATATGTATTAAAGAATTGATTTAAATTATTTTATAAAGAAAGCGAGATAAATAATAATCATTATAAATTCCAATAAGTACAATATTATAATGTCAAAATTTAATGTAAAGTGGCCTAAAAATCCAAGAATTTTAGAAATTAATACATGGCCTTGGTTACATAGCTTATCAGAGATCCATGGACACGAAATAAAACTTGATAATATACCAGTTCAGTTGATAGATCAAGAATTAGCTTTTTTTGATGCTATATGGTTAATGGGTATATGGGAAAGAAGTCCAAAAGGAAGGGATATAGCTATAAATCATGAAGGCTTACAAGAAGAGTATCGTAAGGCCTTGAGATATTTTAATACTGAAGATGTTATTGGTTCGCCTTATTCTATTTATTATTATCATGTTGATTCTCACTACGGTCGGGCAGAGGCTTTAGAATCTTTTCGCAAAGATTTAGCAGAAAGAGACTTATTACTAATTCTTGATTATGTCCCTAATCATGTTTCAATCGATCATTTATGGACACTCGAAAAATCCGATGTATTTATTAAGGGGACTATACAAGATCAAATGACGAAACCTTACGAATTCTTTTCTGTGGGTAATATAGTGTACGCTCATGGTCGTGACCCTAACTTTCCTCCATGGACTGATACAGTTCAGATTAATGCTTTTTCAAAAGAAGCAAGAGAAAAGGCAATAAATACCCTTCTAAGCATTGCAAAACAGTGTGATGGTGTGAGATGCGACATGGCAATGTTGATGTTAAATGAAATTTTTGTTCGTAATTGGGGAGAAAAAGCGGGTTCAGTTCCTGAGAAAGATTTCTGGGAAGAAGTGATACCTGCTGTCAAAGAAAAGTATCCAGATTTTATATTTATTGGAGAAGTATATTGGGATATGGAATGGAAACTTATGCAACAAGGTTTTGATTATTGCTATGATAAGCGATTGTATGAAAGATTAGCTAATGAAAATGCCCAAAATATTACTGAACATCTTAAAGGAGATTTAGATTTTCAAAAAAAGTTAGTAAGATTTATTGAAAATCATGATGAACAAAGAGCTGTCTCTGTTTTTGGAGAAGAAGCTTCAAAAGCTGCTGCAATGATCGCGTTGACTCTACCTGGTGCTAGGTTAATCTATGAGGGTCAACTACATGGATATGAAATCAAATTACCTGTTCAACTTGGAAGAAGTCCAACCGAAGAAGGTAATATCGATATAATGGATTTTTACAATAATTTTCTAGAAATTTGGCCAGGTAGAGAATTTAGTGAAGCTAAATGGGCACTTTGTGAAGTTAAATCAGTTAGTCCCGATGATTCCTCATTTAAAAATATAATTTCATACCATTGGCATACAGCAAATCAAGATTTATTAATTGTTGTTAATTACAGTTTGAATTCATCAAAAGCACATGTAAAAGTTAAAGGTTTAGAATATGGTCTTTCAAATTGGAATTTTTCAGATAAATTAAATAAAAAAGAATATACATATAAAGGAAAAGATTTAGATGAAAATGGACTATATGTTGCATTAGATGCTTGGAAAGGTCATATATTTGAAATAAAAAAGCAATAATTTCCCTTATTAATGTACTGTAACTGTTTTCGCTAAATTTAAAGGTTGATCGGGATCTAAATTATGTTTTAAAGCAGCATAATAGGAAAGCAACTGTAATGCTGAGATGAATGTTATTGGACTGAAAATAGTGTGATATTTATCTGAAGGTTGAGGAATTCTTATTGTTATATCACTTAAATTGGTAATAACCTCATCACTCTCTACTACAACAGAAATTATTTTTCCTCCTCTTGCTTTAAATTCCATTACATTCCCGACTAATCTTTGATAAGTTTCGTCTGGGGGTGCAATAAAAATAATGGGAAATCCTTCTCTCACTAAAGAGATTGGTCCATGTTTAGCATGTGCAGCTGAATAGCCTTCAATAAAACGACACGCAACTTCTTTTAGTTTTAAACCCCCCTCCTTCGCAGTTGCTATTGAAACTCCACGAGCTAGGTAAAAGAAATTATGACTTTTATCTAAATTATCAACAATAGTTTTTATTAGATTAACGTTATTTTCTAAAAACTCTTCAATAATATCTGGTGTTGATTGTAATGCCTGAAAATATTTATCTATTTCTTCTTTAGATCTCATCTTTCTCAATTTTGCTATTTCAAGGGCAATTAATGCTAATGTTAAGACTTGTGTACAATAAGTCTTTGTAGCAGCAACACCTATTTCTGGCCCTGCTTGGGTCACAATTACGTGATCTGAATAACGAGTAAGTGTTGATCCTACAACATTGGTGATACAGAGAACAGAAACTTTATTTTTTAGTTTATCTTTTGCCCATCTTATTGCTTCAATAGTATCGACAGTCTCACCAGATTGAGAGATAGCAATAATAACTGAATCTTCATGTAATGCACTCCCGAGTTGAGTTTGAAATTCAGAACATTCAATTGCTTGAATATATTTATCGAGAAATTTAGTGATAATAAATTTTCCTGCTAATGAAGCATAAAATGAAGTACCAGCAGCAGTTATGTAGATGTTCTTTGCAGACCATAATATCCTTGCAAACTCTCTTAGTACTTCTTTAGATATTTTCATAGTGCGCCTCATTGCACTTGGTTCTTCGTAAATCTCTTTTAACATAAAATGTTCAAATCCACCTTTCTCTGCGGCATCAATACTCCAATCTATTTGTTGGATTTCTTTTTCTTTTGGTATAGTGCAATTATTAAGATCAAAAAATTCGATACTTCCAGGATGCAATATCGCCATTTCATCATCATCTAATATAAAACATTTTCGAGTATATGGCAAAAAAGCGGGAATGTCAGAGGCGCAATAACTTGATTTACCCTCTTCTATTCCAATTACGATAGGAGATTCTTTTCTTACAGCAATTATCATATTTGGATAATCAGCATGACAAATTGCTACTCCATATGCTCCCTTACATTGATTTATAGCCTCTGCAACCGCTTCTTTAAAAAGTAAACCCTTTTTCATATAATCTTCTATTAAATGAGGAATAATCTCTGTGTCAGTATCAGATCTAAAAATATGACCCTTTGAGAGTAAAATTTCTTTTAGTTCAATGAAATTTTCAAGAATACCATTATGAATTACTGCAATTTTATCCGAGCAATCTAGATGAGGATGACTATTAATTTTTGTTGGAGCACCATGTGTGGCCCATCTAGTATGGGCTAGTGCAATTTTTGCTCCATTAGGAAATTCATCTAATCTAATTTTTTTATGAATTTCATCAATTTTTCCAGCATCCTTTTTAATATACAATTGTGAATTGTATTGTGTAACGATACCGCAAGAATCATATCCACGATATTCTAGTCTTTTTATTCCTTCTAAAGCAATTTTTCCAACTGAAATTTCTTGATTTGTAACTATTCCAAAGATACCACACAATGGCCTGGTTCACTCAAAAGATTGGTTTATTTTTTTATTATTTATTCTATAGTTTAACTAATTTCAAACCTTTATTAAAATTTTGAAATTTATTTTAATTTGTATTAATTTAATGTAAATAAATTAAAAAATAATGATATGTGATCTAAATTTATCTTAAAATTATTCAAAAAGTATCTTTAAGTATAAATTATATTCATACTACCTATAATCAATTCAAAAAATATCCTTAATGTGAGAATAGATTTGAATCAAAATCAAGAAAGTGAAAATAACAAGGTATTAGGTGAATTTACTCAAAAAGAAATATTTGATATACCAAATGCTTTAAAGAGAGTTACAAGGCAAAAAGAATTAGTTAATAAAATAGCAAGAGAGCTCGTAAGAAGAGAAACAAAACATATTTTTCTAATTGGAGCAGGGAGTTCTTATCATGCTGGATTCGCTATGTCTTATATGTTTAATAAACTGACAAATATTCCCACATTCACAGAATTCTCAATGGAATTTCAATTCTTAGTAAAACCTATACTTAATAAAAAGGATTGCGTCATTGGGTTGTCTCAAAGCGGAGAAACTAAAGATACTATTGAATCTACTAAAATTGCTAATGATATTGGTTGTATGACGATAGGAGTCACAAATAATTTGCATTCTGAATTAGCAATAATTTGTGATTTCAATATAAGTCTGGAATGTGAAGAAGAAAAGTCTGTATTAGCTACAAAAACTTATGTATCAGAATTAGCTATATTAGCTATGCTTTCTCTTGAGATTGGAAGAGAAAATAAATCAATATCAAATGAAGATTATAATAGGATCTGGGTTGAGTTGATAAGGATCCCTGACCGAATTTATTCGGTATTACCAATATTACATGAAAGAATTAAGGAATATTCACAGTATTTTAAATTTGCTAAATTCTGTTTTATTCTTGGAAGTGGTCCTGACTATGCAACAGCAATGGAAGCAGCTTTAAAATTGAAGGAAGGAGCAAGAATATATGGACAAGCTTATTCTACAGCAGAATTTCCTCATGGTCCAATTACGTTAGCAGATTCAAATACTTGTATTTTAGCAATTATACCCCATGAAAAGGATAAAAGAAAAGATAATTTATTAAATCTTTTAAAAAGGATTAAAGAAAGGAAAGCAACAATATTTGGAGTGTATGAATCGATAGAAAATGAAGAAAAACCAGAATCTATTGATTACGGAATCCAAGTTCCAAATACTCTAAATGATCTACAACCTTTAATCATGATATTAGCAATTCAACTTTTAACCTTAGAAGTATCACGAATTAATGGAATTAATTGTGATACTCCAAAGTTCTTATCAAAAGTGTCAGGAATATAGACTTAATGTTATATTAAATTTAATTCTTTCATATTTTCTAATGCTAAAGAATTAATATTTTTTGTAGATTCTAGATCTACGTTAGATTCTCCAGAGATTCTAAGGTATGGACTGGTTCCAGATCTTCGAATAAGAATCCAACCGTCTTCATAATCGAACCGACATCCATCCATTCTATTTATATTTTTGACTTTTTTTTGTAAAATATCAAAAGTATTTTTCATTTTTTCAATGATTTTTTCATTAATTTCATCTGTGAAAGGAACATCTTTTTTCAATTTAAATTTGTCAGCATAATATGGGTAATTTGGGATATCTTTAAGTAATACTTTCAAACTTTTTTCTTCATTGACTATCATCTGTAATATTTTTGCAATTGTTACTATAGAATCAGGTCCATAGTGTACATCTGGCCAAATATATGTTCCTGAAGTTTCGCCCCCCAAAAAACCTCCAAGTTCTTTTAAAGCAATAGCAACTTTAATATCTCCTACTTCAGTTCTTATAACTTCACAACCTAGCGGATTCAACACATCCTCAATTAAGCTAGAAGAATTAATAGGGGTAACTACTTTCAAATTATCTTTAGGAATTTTATCCTTGGACTTTTGAATAAAATATTTTGCCATTAGAGCAAGCAATCTAATGGGATCAATTATCTCGCCATCTTCGTCTAAAAAAATAACTCTATCGGCATCTCCATCAAGAGCTATACCGATATCTTCTTGAGAAGAAGTTTTTAAAAAATTAGATATTTGGATTAAATTTTCTTTACTTGGTTCAGAAAGACGGCCGGGAAATCTTCCATCCATTTGAGCATTAATAGATACAATATTGATATTATATTTACTTAACAATTTTGGAACAATTTCACATCCAGAACCATTTCCAGGGTCTACGATCACGTTTAATTTACTTCCATCAAAATTAATATGCTCCGTTATAACTCTTATATGAATATCGTTGATATCATTGATATGAGTAACTTTACCAATTTGATGCCACTCTATTTGAGCAAAAGATTTTTCATTATAGATTCTTTCAATCTCTTCTTCCTGATTTGGTGAAAATCCTACTCCAGATGTATTCCATAATTTTAGTCCAATATATTCTGGAGTATTGTGACTTGCAGTTATCATTACAGATGCATCAGCATTTAGATGCTTTGATGACATTGCTAATGTTGGTGTTGTTACTATTCCGAGAGTTTTTATAGTGCAACCAGTACTAACCAAGCCTGATATCAGAGCATACTCAATGGGTAATGCAGAAGTTCGAATATCTTTTCCTATTACTACCGATCCTCCATTTAAGTAAGTGCCTAACGCTAATCCTACTTCTAAAGCCATTTGAGGAGTAAACATGATGTCTGATTCAGAATAATTCTGAAAAATCCGTCTAATTCCTGAAGTACCAAAAATATTAATTGTCATTTTAATACTACTAAAATAAGTTAATAGAAAAAATCTTTTAATTGCTGATGTAGAATAAAATTATTCATCCATATTAAATTTATTTTAGCTTTAATTGTAAATTGCGGCTATATATATATTTTATAATCAAAATTAAAGTAATTGATTTTTCATAAAAATGCAAAAAGCATTAACTAAAATATTTCCTAGTTTTTATTGAGGCTTTTTTTTTAGAAGGGTAAAATATTAATTTTTTCGGTCTTTTTCTATACTATAAGTAGTAGTTTAAAATCTATTAAAATAAAGCTTAATATTGAATTTTAATGATTCTTCAAGGTCTTTTCAACATCTTAAGTTTATATCTTAATGAAATTGATTTATTTTATAATACTATTGACCAATACTTCAGAGATAAAATCACAACCCAATTTAATAGTATAAGTATAAATGAAGAGAATTTAAGTAATAATCTAAATAAATTACTTGAGTTTTGTAGTAATGAGTTAATACTGATCGGATTTGATAAAGAAGAAATCAGTAACAAACTTTTAGATCCCTTTCTCGAATTGAGTAAGGAGGATAAATTAAGAATCACTTCCGTCATTGAATTATATAACAAAAAAGTAATTCCTTTAGTTTATGAGATTTTTTTAGAGAAATTAGTAGATTATTTGGTTGATGTCAAAGTAGCACCTTTAATGTTAGAGTTAAAATCAAAAGGATTCCTGAATTTAGAATTTATTATTGAGTTAAGAACTTTTAAATCTTTACTTGATAATAATCCAGAAAAGAAAGAGAATCTCAAAAAATACGTTCAAATAAGGGAAAATATAATTAAAAAATTTTGTGAAAATAAGGATAAAATAGAAAGTTTAGAAGATTTAAAAGATCCAAAGGATAAATTACAACTTTTATATTTAATACATCGAACTATTAAATTCTTAAATTTTGAGATAATTTTTGATTTTTCTCATATTAAAGATTACTTAGCTAATAACTTAGATGAGTGGTTATTTACTATCCCTCTAGTAACCCTGAAAAACCCTGATCTTTATTATTGTGGACTATATCTGGCTAAACATTTAAACGTAGAACTAGACAAGAAAAAAATTTTAAATTTTTTGTTAAATCTTTTTGAGGAGGGGACTGATGAATTTGAAGCGCCTCTTATCGAAGCAACAGATGGATTATACTACTATCTAAAATCTACAGAATTGGTTAAATTATGGTTAAAAGATGTTCAAGTGCATAGATTGATTGATACAGAATCAAAATTTTTTGAATCTTCCTATTTAAAAAATTTAGAAACGTCTCAATTGGTTGTGATATTAAAAATATTTAACCTTCTTAAAGTTAAAAAAGACGAGAATAAAATTAATGCCATAATTGATGAATTAGAATACAGAATAACTCCTGAAGGAATAAAACAGTATCGAGATGGATTCATCTCTTCAGAAGCTACGTATTACATATTATTTGCGAATTATATGAGAAATAGTTTGGATAAATTAAAAGATCATAATTTATTAGATGGAATTGTTTCTCGTATATATCGCAATATAGAAATTCTTGATTTTTCAGCAGATATGAACTATGATTTACTTTCCGAGATATTTTATTCATTTGAGAGTTTAAAGTTATTCAATTGTATAGAAACAAAACAAATGATTATTCATCTCGCTAAATACTTATTTCCTCCAGAAGTTGTAGATAAAATTACACAGGGAAAAGAGATAGTAGAATCAAAAGCTAGATTTCGACACTTAAAAGTGAACAAGATTACGGGAGAAACAATATATTAAATCTTTTTTTTAAATAATAAATTTTAATTTTGTTCACGTCATTTTACTTATTTATTCTTTAAAATATTCTATTTATTGCTTATAAAGATGCGATTTATCGTAATTAGTTAAGAATTCAAATCTAAATTTAAAGAATTTCATTTTTAATTTAAAAAGTAGTAATTTTAAATTGAATAATTTCATTTTACTTAGATAATATAGTAAATTAGGTAATTGATATTTATGGATTTGAAAGATTTTGAATTAATATATAAGGAAAATCATATAAAGATTAAAGATAAAGATAAAATTAAATCTAAATTGCGGAATATATTAGGAGAGTCTAATTTTTCAGACAAATCGATTGATTTACTAGCTTATTCGAAAGATGGGACTATTATAGGGCATAATTGGACATTAGAGGGAAAGATTGCTGGACTACCCGATTATATTGTTTGGCCTGAAACTAAAGAGCAAATATGCCAAATTCTGAAAATGGTAAATCAAGAGAAAATTCCTGTCATTCCATATGGAGAAGGATCAGGTGTTGTTGGTGGAGCAATTCCAGTTCGAGGCGGCATTATTATAGACATGAAAAAATTTAACAAAATACTTAACATTAATGAAAAAGATTTGACAGTAACTGTAGAAGCAGGAATTAATGGGATGAATTTAGAACGAATATTAAATGCCAATGGTTATACCTTAGGACACACACCCCAATCATCATATTTTTCTTCAGTCGGAGGGTGGATAGCTCATAAAGCTGCTGGGCAATTCTCAACCAAATATGGAAAAATCGAAGATATTGTCCTTGGAATGGAAATAATAATACCAAAAGGGGAAGTTATAAAATTTAAACCCATCGTAAGGAATGCTACTGGTCCTCAATTAAATAAACTATTTATAGGTAATGAAGGAACATTAGGTATTGTAACAAAAGCTACATTAAGAATCTGGCCTTATCCAGAAGATAGGGCTCTTATATCTTACGCCTTTTCCACCTTTGAAGATGCATTAGAAGCAGTAAGACTAATCCTACGAGAACAACTATATCCTGCTGTAATTAGAATTTATGATAAAGATGAAACTAGACGGCATTTTCCCCATATTGAAAATGCTAATGAAAAGGTTATGGTTATTTTCGTATGTGAAGGCAATAAAGAATTAGTTCAGTTGGAAGAAAGTATCACTAGACGAGAATGTGTAAAAATTGGAGGGATAAATTGTGGAGAAGAACCAGTTGAGCATTGGTTTGAGACCCGATTTAATGTTACAGAAACAAGTTCAAGTCCACAATATAATATAACGGTTGATACCATTGAAATAGCAGTATCTTGGGAAAATGCTGCTAATATATACCATAATGTGTTAGACAAAGTAAAAGCTATAAAAGGAATCATCTTATTTACTGCTCATGTTTCACACTTTTATCCAAATGGTGTAGGAATGTACTTTTCATTTGGTGGAGTTGCAATGGAAGAAACCTCTAATTTTGAATTCTATCAAAAAGTTTGGAATACAACAATAAAAGCAGTATTAGAATTAGGAGGTTCTATTGCCCACCACCATGGTATTGGCATCAATCGATCAAATTGGATGGACTACGAATGGGGAAAGGGTATGGAATTATTAAGAGATATTAAGAAAATCCTTGATCCTAACTACATTTTTAATCCAGGTAAGATATTTGAAAGCATTTGGAAAGGAGGGAAAAATTAATTGCAGGAATTTTTAGATAAATACAAATGGTTTTTGGAAGATTTAAATAAAGTAGAGAAGGATGTAAAAAGAAAGGTATTTAATGGCTTTCGCCTTGTAAAAAAAGATTTTTATCCAGAAGGAGAATATAAAGCTGACGTAAAGAATCTAATTAATTGCGCACTCTGCCCTAATTTATGCCGTTTTGACTGCGGGACCCTTCAAGCGTCGAAAAAAGAATCAATGAGTCCTTCCTATAAATCAAAAATAGGATATTATCTGACAATTGGAAAAATTGATCCTACAAAAGAGGAAAATAAAGAGTTTATTGATCTTATTTATAAGTGTTCTAATGAAGAAAATTGTAAAATATGGTGCCCTTTTGAATTTTCAGTCGTTTCATTGCTTGAAACAGTAAGAGATGATCTGAATGATAAAGGATTAATGCCAGATTATTGCAAGGAACAAATTAGAAAATTAGAAAAATCGAATACTATAGAAGATTATAATATTTATGAAACTTATAAAGAGAATGGAATTGAAAACATTGAAACTGATGGCAATGATGAAGTTTATTACTATATTGGATGCGAAATGATGAAGTTTCCGAATGTAGTAAAAGCTAATATTGAAATTTTGAAGAAAGCGGGAGTCAAGTTTTCAACCAACTTAGAACAGAAAGTTTGTTGTGGTGGACCTGCTTTCAATATAAGAGAGCTTAGTACAGGGAAAAAGTTCGCTGAAAAAAATAAAGAATTAATTAAAAAAACCGGTGCAGACCTAGTTGTTTCTGATTGTCCTGGTTGTGTCTTAACATTAACTAATAGATATGAAAAAGCAGGAATTAAGATAAATACTAAAATCATACATATCGTTGAATATATAAAAGAACTTATTGAAAATGGAAAAATTAAGCCAGAAAAAAAAGTTCCCGAAGATTTTCAATCAATAACTATCCACGACCCTTGTTTAGTTGCTAGAAATTTAAATGATACAACATCAATTAGAAAAATTCTCAATAAAATACCGGGATTGGTAATCAATGAACCTATTTATAACAAAGAAAATGTCCATTGTTGTGGCTGGAGCGGAACGGCTCACTGGGCAGACAAAAATCTAGCCATTAAGGAAGCAAAAAGCAGAGTCTCGGAATTAAAAGAAACTAATGCATCCGTTTTTGTTTCAGCATGCCCTCTTTGTGAATTAGGATTAGGATATGGATTAGATGAAAATGAAAAAGACTATTATAAAATACTAGATATATCTGAATTATTAATTAAAAGTCTTTAGATAGTGATTTGATGAGTGATCTGATATGCATATTTGATGTTGGAACAACTGGAGCAAGAACTGTAATCTTTGATATTAATGGGAGAGAAATAGTAAAAGCTTATGAGGAGTATCAAATACCTAGACAACCAGTGGGGATTTCAGAGCAAGATCCTCAGATTTGGTGGGCAGCGATAAGAAATACCTGCAATAAAGTAGTAAAAAGTGGAAAATTCAAGCCAGAAGAGATAATTGGAATCTCAGCAGCATTTGCTAGAGGTACTGTTACATTATTGGACAATAACAATGAAATTCTGCATCCTGCACTCACTTGGATGGATGAACGTGAATTAACTGATGCTAGGGGATTCAAAGAGGAATTAATTTGGAGAAATTCAATTCCTAAATTGCTATGGTTAAAAGCTAATAAACCTGAATTGTTTAATAAAGCTTCTAAAATTGTATGGCCAGATTCTTTTTTATATTTGAAATTATGTGATAAATTTGTTAGCGATCCCACTAATGGGATTAATGGTATTCTCCATCTTCAAACTTTGCGATGGGATGAAAGTCTTGCTGAAGCTTATGAATTACCTTTATCTCTATGGCCTGAGTTGCATATGCCTGGTGAAATTATTGGTGAGTTATCGTCTACTGCTGCGTCAATGCTTGGGTTAAAACCAAATACACCAATAATTTTGGGTGGTGGTGATCAACAATGTGCGGCACTAGGAATGGGCGTAATTGAAAAAGGGCAATCTAAAGTAACTACTGGAACTGGTACAATGGTTGATTATGTAATAGACGAACCTAAACGTGTACATGGAGATGTCCCTATTTTTACTTTTCCGCACTTAATCAAAGGAAAATGGTTGCTAGAGGGAGTTATGCCTGGTACAGGAACGATGTTTCAAACCTATGCGATAAACTTCTCTCAATTGTTAATAAAAGAATGTGAAGAAAAAAATCTAAATGTATATGATATGCTAGCGAAAGAGGCAGAAATAGCTCCTCCTGGTAGTAATGGGTTATTATTTATTCCTCTTTATATATTTCGTAAAGGAACTATTCATGGATTAGGATGGCATCATAATAGAGCTCATTTTTCTCGGGCAATTATGGAAAGTGCAGCCTTATCTGCACAAATGTACTTAAATCTGATTGAGGGATTTGGAGGAATTAGAAGTGAAGTCCTTAAATCAGATGGTGGAGCAATGAATAGTAGCTTCTGGGCACAAATATTCGCAGATGTAACTAATAAAAAAATACTCATCCCAGAAAATAAAGATGGAGCAGCAGTAGGAGCATCTATTTTAGGATTTTATGGATGTGGAAAATTCAGCACTATTTCAGATGCCATTAATAAAATAGTTAGATTTAGTGATGAAAAAGTACCAAATAAAGAGAATGTAAAAATATATAAGAAACTTAGTCGAATCTTTTTTTCTACAGTTCTAGAAACTAATGAAAAAAAGCGAGTAACCAAGGATTTATAATAATCATTTAGTAAATTTTCATTTAAATTTTAATTTATTTTTATTTTTACAATTTTAATCGAGTTATAAAGGATTTTTAGCATTGATAATAATATTCCCTTTACAAAAAGGTTAAATATGTTTAAATTGAATAAATGAAAATGAAAAAAATTCAATGATTTCTACTTTTCCGATTATTAAAAGTGGAAAAATTATGGTAGATATTCAATATTTTTAAAGATTTTTTATTTTAGAAAAGTATTTTTTGTATACTTTATTTCAAAAATTATTAGTAATTTCAAATTATATAAGAATTTGTACATGCCTTTTTTCAAAAATAAAGAGGGATATAATCTCTATTACGAGGATATCAACGGCGAAAATAAAGAGCAAACAGAAGGTACTATTATTTTGTTACATGGTTTCGCATCTTCAGCCTCGTTTTTTAAAGGGCAAATTCAAGTATTAAAAGAATCTTATCGAATAATTGCTTTTGATGCATTAGGACATGGAAGAAGTGAACATCCAAAACAATTAAATCTTTCAAAAAATCTAAGATATGATATAATAAGAGATCTTGAGGATCTTCTTAATTTCTTGAATGTAAATGAAAAATTTGGAATAATAGGTCATTCTTTAGTAGGTGGAATGATTGCCCAATTAATTTGTATGAAAGATCCAGAAAAAATTAAGTTTTTAATACTCTTAAATTCTGGCTATATAATGATTGATAACGTAATTAGAAACATCTTTTATAATTTGCTTCCCTACTTTATTCGCATGAACTTTTTAGAGGTTGTTGCTAATTCTGTTGAGAATATTTTGGATAAAATTATTCCATATATATTAAATTCTTTAGCGGATTCAATTAATGGAATGAAATTAACTAAAGATGAATTATATATGCTAATTGAGGATCAAATTTTTGGAATGATAAACGAAATAAATGAATATGATCCTTCTGGTATTCAATGTCCAACCTTAATTATCGGGGGAAGATTAGATAATTTCGCTCCTGAACAAATGTCTGAAGAATTACATAAAATGATTCCAAATTCTAAGCTGGAAATAATCGATATGGCGGGACATTTCGCACCAGCTCAACGAAAGAATGTAATTAATCAGTTAATATGTGATTTTATTAGAAGCCTTAAGTGAATATTATATTAAGAATTTTCTAATCATATATAATGTTGTTTAATTATGGTTTCTAATCGGATTGATGATAATAATACTACTATTTCTTACTTTAAAAAAGATGTAGATAAATTTGTTGAAGAACGAAGCTGGAAAAAATATCATACACCTAAGAATTTAATTCAAGCTCTAGGTATTGAGGTAGCGGAATTGTCTGAAATTTTTCTTTTTAGAGATTATGATATAGAGAAAATTCACGAAGATAATAAACTTATGGAAAATATATCAGATGAGATTGCAGATATATTTATTTATTTGTTAAGTTTAGTTAATTGCTTAAATATTGATTTAACTAAGATATTTATAAGAAAAATGGAAAAAAATAGAAAAAAATACTCTCACAGAGAATTTAACAATGGATCCTTCTATAAGAAATAACTAGTCGAATAGTATTTCATATTCTACAGTTAATAATTGCTATATAAAATATATTAATAGCTTTTTTATGAGAAATTTCCTTTATAATTATCATGGTAGCAGACAACATTGATGATATATTAAAACAGCAATTAGATAAGACCCTACACGAGACTAACTTTTCTTCACTCGGGGAATTGTATAAAGGAAAGGTCCGTGATAACTATATAAAAGAAAATATCAGAATTATTATAGCTACTGATCGCTTATCTGCTTTTGATAGGGTCATTACTACTATACCATTTAAGGGACAAATGTTAAATCAAGTCTCTGCTTTTTGGTTTGAAAAAACTAAAAATCTTGTTAAAAATCACATAATTGATATTCCCGATCCTAATGTTGCTGTTGTGCATCAATGTGAGATGATTCCAATCGAAATTATAGTTAGAGCGTATATTACTGGTACAGCGTGGAGAAATTACTTAAAAGGAGAAACAACTTCAGGAATAAACCTTCCTAAGGGACTCAGAAAAAATGAAAAATTAGATAATATATTAATTACCCCTTCTACTAAAGCAGAATCAGGTCATGATATTTATATTTCAAAAAAGAAGATACTAAATGAGGAAATGGTTACTAAAGAGATTTATGAACAGATGGAAGATGCTGCTATAAAGCTTTATAAATTTGGTCAAGAGTATTGTACAAAAAATGGACTAATATTGGTTGATACTAAGTACGAATTTGGGATAAAGAATGGGGAGTTAATGGTAATTGATGAAATTCATACCCAAGACTCATCAAGATTTTGGATACTTGAAACTTATGAAAAACAGTTTGAAATGGGAGAAGAACCTGAAATTTTAGATAAAGAAATATTTAGAGGTTGGTTAATGGAAACTTATCCCGATGTTTTTCCAAATATAAAACCTGATCAGGATATTCCGCCAATATCATCTGATATTAAATTAGAATTAGCTAAAAGATATATGAGAAGCTATGAAAAAATAACAGGATTGGAATTTAAAGCAGAAGTTTCAGACGTTAAAAATCGTATATATGAAAATTTAAAGAAAAATAACTATATTTGATGTCCGTTGAGAAAAGATTTAAATAACAATCAATAGTAATTATTTTTATAATGTTTAATTTAATTTTATTAGTTGGTTCCTTTGGATTGTTTTTAACAAGCGCTATCTTATTATTAATTGATTTAGAGTCAAAAAAAAGAAGTAAAAATAGAGATAAAACTAGAAATTTGCCAAAGTTGGGAAGTTATAGTTTCTTATTAAATCTCATAGCTTTATTACTTTTAGTATTTGTTAGCTTCAGCTATGATTTATAAATTAAATTTATCATAACCAAATTGAAAATTAATTATTTAAAAATAAATTGAATTTTGTCTTATTTTGTCGATGGAAATTATTTATTAATTAATAAGAACTATTAATATTATTATGAACTTTTTCTTTAAGTAAATGGAGCAGATAGAATTTATAGTAGAAGTTGTATTAGAAAATAAAAAAGCTGCTCGGGATCCGGTAGGGGAAACTATTCAAAGAGATCTTATCGCGAAAAAAGGATATGATGCGGTTCTAAATGTTCGAAGTGGACAATACTTAAGATTTTATGTGAAAGCGGACAATGAAAAAAAAGCAGGAGATATTATTGAAGATTTACTTAACAAGTTAAGGATTTATAATCCAGTTACTCAAAATTTTAAAATATTAAAAATATCAAAAGAGAATTAATAAATGAAGATTAAAATTGCAGTTATCCAATTCCCAGCAGCTAATTGCGATTTAGACGCATTACATGTACTAAATAATGTTTTAAATGTTGAAACTAGCTTGGTTTGGCATAATCATTTTAATGAAGCTAATTTTGATGGCGTAATCCTCCCAGGTGGATTCTCGTTTGGTGATTACTTACGAGCAGGTATTATAGCAGCTCATAGCCCCGCAATAGATCAAGCAAGAATTATGTTAAAGGATGGACGACCAATTATTGGTATTTGTAATGGTTTTCAAATTTTAACGGAAGCACAATTCCTTCCAGGCGCATTGCTTCAAAATGAGTCACTTAAATTTGTTTGTAAATGGGTAAATATCAAAGTTGAAAATAATCAAACAGCTTTTACCAATAAAATGAATTTAGGTGATGTTCTTGATATTCCGATAGCACACGGCGAAGGAAGATATTTTACTGATAATCTTAAAGAGTTAGAAGAGAATGATCAAATTGTATTTAGGTATTCTTCAAGAAATGGTGAGTTTTCAGATGAAGCTAATCCCAATGGATCAATGGATAATATCGCTGGAGTATGTAACTTAGAACAGAATTGTCTAGGTCTAATGCCCCATCCTGAGAGAACTTCTGAACCAATTTTAAGTCCTTATAGAACCTCTCATGGAAAATTATTTTTTGAGTCGATGATCGAATTTATTAAACAGAGGTTATTCTAATGACAAAAATAAATGTAAATGGCGAAGAAATTCACGTAGAAATGACAAATGGGGAATTTGGAAAGGTTAAGGATTTATTAGATCGGAATCCTAACATAACTGAATTAGGCATGTTTGATGTTATGTGGAGTGAGCATTGTTCTTATAAATCATCACGTCCAAAATTGAGATTATTTGAAGATGCTGAAGATGAGTATGATTATGTTTTAGCAGGTCCTGGTCAAGATGCAGGGGTAATTGATATTGGAGATGGATACGCTTTAGCTTTTCGAATTGAATCTCATAATCATCCTTCTGCTATTGAACCTTATCATGGTGCTGCTACAGGTATAGGTGGAATAATTAGAGATATATTATGTATGGGTGTTCGACCTATAGCTTTATTAGATCCTTTAAGATTTGGCCGATTAAAAGATAATCCACATTCTCAGTGGTTGTTTAAGTATGTAGTTAAGGGTATTGCAGATTATGGTAATTGTACAGGAATCCCTACAATAGGGGGAGAAGTTGAATTTGATGATAGTTTTGAGAGTAATTGTATCGTAAACGTAGCATGTATAGGATTGGGAACAATAGAAGATTTTAAGCATGCTCCTAGTAGAGCGTATAATCCTGGTGATTATGTAGTTCTAATGGGTGGTTCTACAGGTAGAGATGGAATTCACGGAGTAACTTTTGCTTCTCGTACTTTAACAGAAATGTCTGAAGCAGATAGACCAGCAGTTCAAATTGGTGATCCTTTTACAAAAAAAATGATTATTGAAGCTACTTTGGAAGCTGTTAAGACGGGATATGTAAGAGGTTTGAAAGATCTTGGGGGAGGTGGATTGACTTGTGCCACAAGTGAATTAACTGGAGATGGAAATACAGGAGCACGGGTAGATTTGAGAAAAGTTTTTACTAGAGAACCGGGTATGAATTCATATGAAATTATGCTTTCAGAATCACAAGAACGAATGGCTTTTATTATCAAACCTGACGGATTAGAAACAGTTCTTGATGTATTTAAAAAATATGAAATGAGTTTTGCCGTAATTGGTAGAACTGACGAATCAAAAGTTCTTAGAGTATTCGATGGTGAAAATCTTGTAGTAAATATCCCTTCAAAAGCACTCTCTGAATCGCCAACATTTATACGGGAAGAGAAACGACCTTCTTATCTGGATAAATTACTTGCACAAAAAACTCCAAAGCCTAATTTAGGATTAGATGAAATAGTTTATAGACTAATAGCATCTGAAAATATTTGTAGTAAAGAG
Source organism: Candidatus Hodarchaeota archaeon (assembly GCA_048887165.1). GTDB lineage: Archaea > Asgardarchaeota > Lokiarchaeia > Sigyniarchaeales > SOKP01 > SOKP01. The sequence continues at coordinate 55,946 of JBHLJZ010000008.1, forward strand.
TGGGTTTACCGACAATATGATCATGAAGTCGGTGTTAGATCAGTTGTCAAATGTGGTGAAGGAGATGCAGGTGTTCTGAGAATAATTGGTACTGATAAGTTTATAGCTGCGAGTGTTGGAATTAATTCAAAGCACTGTTTCTTAGATCCATACGAAGGAGCTAAAGGAGGACTAGTTGAAGAGTGTAGTAATATAATTGTAAATGGAGCAAAACCAATGGCAATGGTTAATTGCTGCAATTTCGGGAATCCAGAAAAACCTGAGTCTTTCTGGTATTTTTCGAGATCAGTCGATGGTATGAATGATTTCTGTAGAAAATTAAGGATTCCTATAGTAGGAGGAAACGTTTCTTTCTATAATGAAGATGAAGTTAAGAATAGAGCAATAAAAGCAACACCTATGATAATGATTGTGGGACTCATCGAAGGTGAAGAAAATATAATCACACTTCCTTTTAAGAATACAAGAGATGATATCTTAATAATTGGGGAAACAAAGGCAGAATTAGGAGGGTCTGAATATAACTCAGTTATTCATAATATTGAGGGTGGGATCCCACCTAAATGTGATGAAGCGATAATTAGAGCAACCTGGGATTTTCTTTTTGAATTATATGAAAAAGATTTAGTAAAAGCTAATCACGATGTTAATAAGGGTGGATTTATAATTACGATTGCTGAAATGTGCTTTAAAAATAAATTAGGAGCAGATCTAGATCTTACTGCCTACCATAATAATGATTTAAGAGACGATGAATTATTATTTAGTGAGTCACTAGGGAGGTTTATAATTGAAGCTGATCCAAAAGATACAGATAATATTCTGAAATTAGCGGGAAAATTTCATGTTATTGTTGAAAAAATAGGAGTTATAATTCATGACCCAAAAATAAATATCAAGGGATTAAAAGATAGAGAAATCACCTTAGACCTAGAAAAAATGAAAAAATTACATGAATCAACAATTCCTGAACTAATGGAAATTTAATTATAGGAAAGTTTATAATCTGAAGGAGCTGTTAAAATATTTTTAGTAAACAAGAATTAAGAGAATATTGTGGTGTTTTCGGTATAAGTTGCGATGATTACAGTTATTCCGTCTCAGCTTTAATATATTCTGGACTTATGGCTCTCCAACATCGAGGACAAATATTTTCAGGCATATCGATAAACACATATGGAAAAAAACTTATAAATTATAAAGATAAAGGTTTAGTTTCCAAAGTTCTCAATCCTAAAAAGTTGAAAACGATAATTGGAAATATTGGTATTGGTCATGTCTGTTATGGTAAACCTACTTGTAAAAGTGTTGAAGATGCACAACCTTATCACTTAAAAATTAATGATTTGGAGTTTTCAATAGCAATAAATGGTACTCTTACCAACTATAATGAGATTTATCATAAATTAACTAAAATGGGAAGAGTATTTACAGGTAAATCTGATGTTGAATTAATATCTGTTTTAATTGAGACTTTTCTTAAGTTTTCAGATAGCAGGATTGATACTTTAAAAAAAGTAATGAATCTAATAAATGGAGCTTATTCTATTCTTATTTTATTTGATGATGGAAATATTTATGCGATACGGGATCCAAAAGGATATAAGCCATTATGTTATGGAAAATTGAGTGTTGAAAATAAAAATTTCTTTATTGTTTCATCAGAATCATGTGCTGTTGATGTAATTGGCGGAAATCTAATTAATGATATAAAACCCGGTGAAATAGTGAATGTTCATCCTGTAGATGGGATTAAGAAGTATCAAGGTATAACTGATAAAGCTCATGGAGTTTGTCAATTTGAGTATGTTTATTTTGCTAGACCAGATTCTATAATAGATGGTATCCCCGTTGGAGATGTAAGATATAAATTGGGCCAAAATTTAGCTGAGGCTGATAATTATTTCTCTGAAAATGCTATCGTTGTCCCAATACCAGATTCAGGGAGAAGTGCTGCAATGGGTTATTCTTGGAAATCTAAGATCCCTTATGACGAAGGATTAATGAAAAATAGATATTTGTGGCAGCTTAAAAGTGATGTAGAAGAAAAATTAAATCCTATTAAAGAAGTAGTGAAAAATAAAGATATTATCTTGGTAGATGATTCTATTATTAGTGGAAATACCATGAAAAAGATAATATCTATGCTTAGAAGTGCAAAAGCAAAATCTATTCATGTTCGAATAAGTTGTCCACCCATTATAAAGAATTGCGATTTTAACGATAGTATTTCTAATCGAGAATTATTAATATCTTATCAAGCTAAATTAAGAAATTATGACAATTTTAATGATGAGATGAAAGATTTCATTGGAGCTGACAGCCTTAAGTTCCAGAGTATTGAAGGGTTGCTTAATGCTATTGGGAAAGAAGAGGATTATTTATGTATAGATTGTTTAAAAGAATATTGTTCTATAACGGAAGATTTTAATAAACATAAAATGGAAATTTTAAGCAATTAAACACATAGATTTGCCGCTAATAGTCGTATGTTCTATGATCACGAACATTTTTAGATTATAATAAATAATTTGAAATACCCCAAATTATTTTTACTAAATTGTTTTTTGATTATTTCTTAATATGAGTGGAGAATATTGAGAGCGCGTGCCTGTATTAAATGTAAAGAATATACCGTTATTCATCCAAGTAATCCTTTAAATCAATTAAAAATTAGTGCTTTTGAGAAAAGACATCATCTTCACACACTTATAACCGTAAATCTTGACGAAATTAAGGATGAGTATCAATTATATAAAAATAACGGTTCTCAAAATAATTCTGAAAATAATAGTAATTCATATAATTATGTGTAGTTTATGATTTTTTAATTCTATTTTTAGTTTTAATCAAAATAAGCTAAATATAATCTAGTATCGAAGCAAATGTCTTGATAACATGATTTGGCTTTATTTTTTCAATTGATGGATTATAGAATTTTCCTTTTCCAGTTTCAACAAGTACTGCTCGTATATTAGCATTTATTGCACCTTGAATATCAGATTCTATGTCATCACCAATAACGATGGATTCGTCATTAGTTAGTTTGATTCGTTTCAAAGCTTGGTCAAAATAATCTTTTGATGGTTTTCCAAATATTCTTGCTTTAATATTTGCTGCATTAGCTATCAAATTTACGAATGAGCCGGTATCTATTACCGGTTCTCCTTCATGATCAAGAAAGTATTTATTTCCTTGAGTACCCAATAGCTTTGCACCTTTTAACACATATTTAAACGCTTGGTTTAAGCGATTAACATCCCAATTATCACGAAAATCACCAATAACCACATAATCAGGTATTTCAGAACCCTTAACTTGAGAAAATTCTTGAAATTCTTTCTTAACTTCCATTGTTGTCACTAAAAACAATCGTTTATCAGGAGATTTAGATAAGAATTCTTTTAATGCTATGATAGGAGTAAATATCTCTTCTTTAAAGACAGTGAATCCTAGATTCTGCAAATTCTTGTAAATTGTTTGGGGTGTCTTGCTGTCAGTATTTGTGAAAAACAATAATTTAATGCCTTCTTTGCGAAGGTTATTAACGGCTTTTATAGCCCCTTCAGTTGGTTTTCCTTTAAAGTAGAGAGTTCCGTCTATATCAGAGAGAATTCCCTTAACGTTTTCTAATTTTTTCATTATTAATTATTTAAAAAAAGGATTTTATATTTTATATCTTGAAATAAATTCTTTGGCGTTCCTTACGGTACTAGGACTACTGCTTTTTAATCCCTTTTTTATAAATTCAATTATTCTATTTTTATCCTTCGCATCATCAAAAAATTCACTAAGAAAATTAATAATATCTCCTTTAATTAAATCCTTGCGACTTGTATTATGGTGAGTTTTATCAATATTTAGCAAAATAGATGTAATTTTTGATCTTAAATTTGGTTTAGCAGCAGCAATTCTCCTAGCAAATATAGCTAGCTTTCTAGCAACCATAACACTTTTATCATCAATAAGATTAAAATAATGATCGCAAATTTTTTCAAATTTCTTTTCTCTATCTATAGCAGTTAAATTTGAAATAGTAGAAATTGCTATTGACTTGTGATAAGAATTTTTACTATCTAATAACTCAACAAAGAATTCCCAGTCTGGATAAACTATCTCAGGATTTTTCTCACTTAAAATCTCTAAAGCAATAGCATTTGGATACCTCACTTTCTCATCTTTAGCTGTAACTCCATCCAATAGTTCAGAAAGATATTTTTTTTCTTGTAATACTCGTTTTACTATATTTTCTGCTTGAATTTCGGCATCTTTTTTAGTTATAGACATAGTAAGTTAAATTTGGGATTTATTAAAAATAACTAGATAGCAATTAATTTATAACTACTCAATGTTTTACTAAAAAAAATTTAAAATATATTCAAAAAAAAAATACAGAAATTAGAAACAAAGAAAAAAAGAAAATAGATTGGTGGTTTTTTAATAAATTTATCATGTGAAATAATGAGAATTTTAGAGCTGGATTTGCTTAAAATAAATTTTATCTCCTTTTTAATAAATCACCTTATTTGCTTAATTACCAATTCTATTTGTGTGGGAATTGTGTCCCATTGTGAAAATAATATCATAAGAAACTTATAAATCTTTCGGATTTTTTAGATTAATTGTTATTTCCTAAAATTTTTTTATCATTATCAATTTTATATGAAAAAAATTAAGTTAATCATAGTATAGATTTATTACAACTAGAAAATTGTTCAAAAAATTAATAGAGTTAGAATAATTTCCTTTTGTATTAATTTTGCACTAAGAACTGTTATGAAAATTGCTATCGACATTGATGGTGTTTTAATTGATTTAATGGTAGAATATTGTAAAATCTTCAATTCAATATATGGCACCAATTATAAAAAGGATGATGTGTCCAACTGGGAATTTTTTAACGATTGGGGGATAACTGAAGAAAAAGCTTTTGCTGTGTTTAATCAGATCTATGAGGATTCTATGTCCGTTCCTTTTATTGATAGTGAAGCCCCAAGTGTTATGGAAAACCTTAATTTGAAACATGAGGTTTCTATTGTTTCAGCAAGAGAATCACAATTTAAAGCACCTATAATAAAGAAATTAAATTTTCATAATATTAAAAAAAACATACATTATAAAGAACTCATTTTATTAACACATAAGCCATATGATCTAAAGTTGAGTGAACATTTTGATTTATACGTTGATGATAATCCAAATTTGGTTGAACCCATTAAAAAGCTAAAGAACAAGTTCCTATTATTATACAATCAACCCTGGAATCAAAATTCCAAATGTGAAAATAATGTAATAAGAGTATACAATTGGAAAGAAGTACGTAAAGAAATAAATAATTTACAAATAAAAATGATTAAAAAAAAGAAGGATTAAAATTATTTTTAAATTAGAATCCAAGTTCTTTAAGTTTTTGTTTATTTTTCATCCATATTTGTGGTGTAATAGGGTAGAACTTCCAATAGATTAAAGTACAAATAGTTAGAATTATTGCAGGGATCCACCCCATATGGAAAGCTATACCTATTTGCGCTAAAGGAGTTTGGGGTGTTATTCCAGGTGCTGGATCTTCAAAAAAACCAGTAAGGATATGCATAATTGCAAAAATAGCAACCTGAGCTCCGCGAGCAAATCGAGAGAGAAACGATGCTACACCTACAGTTGCACCCCTCCTCGGTGATTTTGTTAATATTACTCTCTCATCAAGAACATCTGCAAAATATACTGTGAATAAAGCCCAAAAATTTCCCATTGTTAATCCCAAAATGGTCATACTTACCAGTGAAAACCATATATTCCATATAGAAAATGGGACTAGAGTTGTTCCACCTATTAAACATACTCCTCCTATTAGAGCAGATTTCTTGTTATTTTGGAGTTTTTTTGCAATCCGAATCCAAATGGGAACTGATATTATAGCAGCTTGTAAAAATGTCGCGAATAACAGTATCATATTGATTGGAGTGCCAAATGGCGGTCCAGGTAATACATAATTAGCAGCAAAAGGTATGGAAGCTGTTAAAGATCCCGTGACCACTTGAAAACCGAAAAACAGAATAATGTAATAAACAAAACTTTTTTGTTTTAAGGTTGATTTTAAGGCAGATATAAAGCTTTCAGGCTTCTCTTTACTTATATAATATCTCTCAATGATTTCTTTATTCTCATGCATTCCAGGGAGAAATAATAAAGAAATCGGTGCTATTGTACCAACAATAAGCCATATCATCGGTATATAAGCTGCTTGAACGTCTATTTCTCCACCGCCAAAAAGACCAAGTATTATTGGAGGGACAATATTTGCAACAGGTAAAGCTATCATGGAAAGAGGGGTTCCCCAACCTCTAGCCCTTCTACGAGCTCTGTCAGTCCGAAATTTATCAGGAAATAGTGCTTCTATATTGACAAAACAGAGCGTGTAAAGACTATCGAATAAAACAGTTGTGAATACAATCCACCCAAAAAAAGGGAGTGGATCTGTCGATGGGTTTCCTGCAGGGGGCATAAAAACGAGAGCAAGCACAAAGTTTGCGGGGATTATGCCAATCACAATCCAAATGAACCTTTTTCCCACTTTTCTTGTATATTTCGTTACTCGATCTGTAAGATGACCAATTAAAGGATCATTTATTGCATCCCAGACAGTGAAGATGACCATCGCCCAAAACACATATACTATATTTAAACCAACGACAGCCTCGTAAAAGAAAATTAGATATGAATTAAATACTCCATACGCCAACATACTCCAGAAACCGCTTAATCCGTAAGAAATGGTATTAGGTAATGAAGGTTCTTTATAAGTTAATTCGTTAGTTTCATTCATTCATAAATCACTAATTTTTTCTGTTATATTTCTAAAGTTTTTTTCATTTAAAGTAAAGATTAAAATATACTTTATCAAGGATTTATATAAAGATTCCTCACCGAAAAGAGAGAAATTGGACAAAAAAATATAATTTTTGAAAGGGAAAAAAAATTGATTTTAATAAATTTTAGGTTTCTCAGGGGGATTTCCAAGCATTTCTGATACTAGTTCTTGAAAATTGTCAAAATGACCAGGTAAAGTTTTTTGAACATAAAAAGATTCTGCAGCTTTCAAGGTTACATTTTTACCAATAGCTGTTCCCACAGATCGGAGGAGTCTATTGGCGTATTTAGTAAGTTTTTTCATTTGTTCTGGTGTAACGAATGCTGGATCGATATTTGGAGCAAATAAATCAGCTAAGAGAGTTAAAGTGGCTTCAAACCTTAATGCAGCTTTAACTTTTTTTTCAAGAGTAGATGTAATATCAATAAAAACATTAGGTTTGTGGCCAAGGAATCCCATAAACCATACTTCAGAACATGCATAGGGTTCTATTCCTTCTTTTAATTGTTCAGAGTATAGTAGTGGAAAAGCGGAAAATGCACCTGCTTCTGCTGCCATTCTACCCACAATAACATGATCAGGATGAACTTCATATTTTACCCAAGGATCAAACGTCACTACTCTATCTGCTTTTAATTTCCTAACATAAAATACGAGTCTTTCTCTGAGCATGGGGCCATCAATGAATCCCGCATCTGGGTAATCCAATATAATAGTTTCTTTAAATCCCAGAATTTGATTAGATTCTCTAAGTTCTTTTTCTCTCATATCAGCAACTTGCTTTTTTGTTAAATTAGGGTTTAAGGTTCCCACTTCTCCTCTAGTACAACATAAAGCATATATATTATGACCCTCTTCGGCCCACCTTGCTAAGGTTCCAGCACTAAAAAACGATAAATCATCTGGATGTGCAAATATAGCTAAAATATTCAACGATTTAGATTCCATCATATTCACTTTTTGAATTATATTTAATTGTATTAAGGAATAGTAACAGAAAAAGTTGAATCTTCAAAAACTCTATGAAAGATCGTGTTTTGCATTTTCAACTATTTTTTCTAAATCTTTTATAATATCAGAATCAAATGTTTTTTCTTTAAGATCTTTTAGGATTTCTTCCTTTCTTCTTTGACATCGTGACTCCATAGTTGATGCTCCTTTCTTAATCCAATTTTCGAAACTATAACGATCGAGAAGATTTGAGAACCACAAGTGTTTTTTAAAATTCTCGCGTGTATGTTTTTTATCGATAAAAGTACCTTTAGGTTCTGCTTCCTTTATAATCTCGAGAGCAAAATCATCATCGTTAAAAGAAAGGTCTCTATTCACTGATTCAATATAGGAAATTATTTCTGCTTGTAATACAAGCATATCTAGAGAAGCTGCTTGGTCCATACCACAGATACCAAAATGACCAAATATATTGGCACCTGCACCTACTCCTAAACTTAAAGTAATTCCGCATTCTAAACCTGCTTGAGCATCTGGACGTAAGGAGTCAGTTAATCCTACATTTATATAAACAGGAAAACCATAAAATTTTCCCATTTCGGTCATTGCTATTCCAAATATTGCCTGTTCGGGTCCTGAAAATATTGTTTGGACAGTACGCATATCGAATGCATGACAAATTCCACCATAACAAATTGGCATACCTTCCCTTATAAGTTGTGTTATACATATCCCTGCTAGGATTTCAGCATTTTCTTGAGCCATTGTACCAGCTAATGTCATAGGAGCAGACATCCCCATCTGAGCAATTGGCCCGATATGTACAGGCATATTTAATTGAGCAGTTTCAAATAAAAGATCAATACCATTAAATGGAAAACTTAGAGGGCTTACGGGTTCAAAAAGGGGATAAAAAAGAGGATATTTTTCCGCTTGTTTTTCGTCTCCCCGAAGTTTGATCACCAAATCAACTAAAAATTTGGTAGATTTTCTATCATAAAACCAAAATGTAATGGGTTTATTTGTATTTTTTATCATCTCATAAGCTACTTTTACACATCTCCAATTCACTGGTAGTTCATAGGGATCTGCCATAGCTCCCGGAATAGTAATTTTTTCTAATTGGTCTGCAAATCTTGTCGCGGTAATTACATCATTAAGAGTTGCATACCTTCGCTCTGATCCAACACTTTCCATCCAAAAAGCTTGACCACCAGATGTGTTATAGTTCCGAGAATTTAAACTAAATTCAGCTTTCTCTGTTAAATCACGACCATAAATACTAAACTTCTTTCCAGCTTTACTGATTAAGTCACTAACTAAGGAATTCGGAATTTTAACAATTCTTTTTTTTACATCGACTTGAGCTCCCCTCTTAGAAAAACGCGACAGAATTTCATCATGAGGAACAAAAACTCCAACATTTTCAAGGATATTAAGTGAGGCTTGGTGAATCTTATCTATTTGGTCATCTGATAATAATTTAATTCTCATCTGTCTTAAAAATTATTTCTATCTTTTTAAAAAATCAATAATTAGTTTATTTACTTCGGGAGCTCTTGATAAAGGGACATTATGACCTGCTTTATTAATAGATACTAATGTACTGTTTTGCATTTTTTCATCCATTTCATACATATGTGCTTTAGGGAGGCTTCTATCATGGGAAGGCGATATAAGCAGAGTTTCATTTTTTATTTGACTTAATCTTTCTCGTGTATTATGTGTTTTAATCGCATGAGCTTGAAATTCTATATCCTCAGGAGTAGGCGGATTAATTGTCGATTCTTTAATTAAATCTTCCACTGACCAAAGATCATAAAATTTTTTTCTAGGGTTGGCCTGCATTTCTTTTCTAAAAGTAGGGTAAAAGCCTGAAAGAGCTCCATCCCAGAAATATTTCTCAGGATCCGTGTCACGTTTCTTTAAATTTTCAAGCGACATTTCTTTATACCAATCGACAGCTCCTTCACGAAATCCATAATTAGTTGCGATTAAAACAATTTTATTAATTTTTTCTGGGTAAGTTAAGGCAAAGTTTTGAACGATCATGCCTCCAAGGCTCCAACCTATTATGTGTGCTTTATCGATACTGAGATACTCCATTAGTGCTTTAGTATCTTCTACAAAAGCCTCTATAGAGTAAAGTTCTGTAGGGCGATCTGACTTCCCTGATCCTCGATTATCAAATCTAATAACTTTGAAATATTTCGACAATTCATCAAATTGGGCAATCCAATCTTCTTTTTTACCTCCAAATCCAATAACTAATAATACAGGATATCCTTCACCTTTAATTTCATAACAAATTTTAATACCGTTTACTTGTGCATAATCTTCAGCCATAAAATCCCCATTATAAGATAATTTTCGTTTTAAATTATTTTACGTTTTATTAATATTAAATTATTTAGTTTTGTTTAGAATCTAAAACTTATATAGATTTAAAACTAATTAGAAAAAACTTGTTTTAAGTAATAATTTAGAATTATAAAAAAAAATTAATTTGGATTTAATTATTTAAATTATATCAGTTCTTGTACTAATAAACCTCTTGTTCTATTACCGGCAGGAGTGCTGAGATTCAGCGTATTTGATCCTGTTGCAGGCGCGCCGCACTTCCAATAAATTGTAACACTATAAGTCCCAGCGGGCAAAATATTAGTTTGATAAATATCAAAAAGATTTACAGCAAATTCTCTAATACCAGTATCTCCATCGCCATCATAAAAATGCACACGTTGTGTATGATTACCAATACCTTCGATGACTATTGCAATATAGTAATTCACGGAACCGACGAGGGAGCCATCAATCGTCATTGATCCCTCTGCAGAAAATGTTGCTAATATCCTTGAATTTTGTTTTATTGTAATATTAATTTCCATGTCAGGAACTGGTTGATAAATTACCAGATCATCAGGAATACTTGCTTGAGAACTTGTTTCGACATAAATTGATTGTAATACGATTGATTGCATGCCCGGTAAAAACATAGGCATAACAAACATCGTTAAGAGTGTCATAACTGCTACAGAACCAACAATGCTCCCAATAATACTTCCTACAATTGCTTTACTCGACATAATTTCACCAAATTTGTCAATTATTTCTAGAAAGAGCTTATTTTATGATAAATGTGTAATTTAAATAGTGTATTTGTCTTATAAATGAATGCTAAAATTAAAAATGCTTATTTTGTGGAATTTGTAAGTCCTAAAGCGAATTCAATTTTCAGTTGTCTTGTGTTATGGGTTCACTAGAAAATCACCGATCTACCATAATTTATAAACGAATTCTTTTATATGATGGTTAACAACCTAACAGGGTTATTTCATTCTATATTAATTTTATATTTACAAGATTAAATGGTAGAAATGACAGAAGTGTACCATGACTTTATGGTGTATGAATTAGAAGATACTGGAGAACGTCGAAGATTAAGTATTACTGAAAGTGAATTTCGAGAAGAGAATGGTAATGGGATACTACATCCTGAACAAGTTGCGATAATAGTTAAAGAAGAGCTAAGAAGAATATTTATTTGGAAAGGTGTGCAATCACCAGTTAGAAAGAAATTTATAGCATCTCGTGTTGCCTCCGATTTACAAAATGAGCTATATAAATTGGGAAACTTTCATCGATGTAAAGTAGTTTCAGTTGATCAAGGAGAAGAACCACAAGAATTTCTCAATGCCTTTGGTTTTAAGAGAGATGAGCTTTTAAAGAAGGTAGAAACAACACCACCCCATGTTATTTCAAATAATAATTATACTAATATTATATATAATCACAGGGTAAGGGTACCTGAAAAGCTTCAAGAAACTCCAAAGAGAGAAGAAATTGTTAAACCAAGAGCTATCCCTAAAAAATCCGTAGCATACAATGAATTAAAAAGTGAAAAAAATCTAAAAAAGACTTTAGATAAAGTACTTGTAGTAAATATTCCAGATGGGTTTAAAAGAAAAAATATCTTGGTGGGAAATAACATCCTATATGGGATTGTGACAAAAAAA
>JBHLJZ010000009.1:0-65949 GCA_048887165.1 Candidatus Hodarchaeota archaeon
AAAATGATTATTGATGAGTATTTCGATGTTAGTAAAAAGATGATAGACTCGAAAATTTTTAAAAATATTTGTCATATTGACACAATATTTCGTTATATTAATAAAAATGATATTACACCCGTAGATGATTGTGATATTTCTGAAGAAAGAGTATTGGAATTAGGGCGAATGTGTATTAAGAATAATATAAAAATTGAATATAATTTATCAGGTTTAAGATTTCCAATCAATCGCCCATTTCCTTCAAAAAATATTGCTTCTCAGCTAAGAAAGGAGGGAGCAAAATTTTTCATAGGTTCAGATTCACATTCAGTTAAGTTTTTTGAGGAAATTATTCCTGAAGTAAAGAAGGCCTATGAGTTTTTGAATATAAATTAAATCAGATATAAAATTTAAACAATGGAGTCAAAACAGATATTTGATAAAGTAGATAATTGGGATCGGAAAATTGTTTTAAAATATAATGGTTTTGGGGGAAAAACATCCACATTTTTCCTTAAATTCATTTCTTTTTTTGGAAGAGAAACAATCTGGTTGCTGTTAATGTGGTATTATTTTTTTGTTTGGTATGATCCGTTGATTTTTTCTTTTATAACAACAACTTTTATATTGGGATTATTAATTATTGCTCCCGTAAAAAAATTATTTGAAAGAGCACGACCATTCGAAACGTTGAAAGAAGTTAAAGTTCTTGAACGAAAGCCTACGTCAAGAAGTTTTCCATCCTGGCATGCTTATAATGTTACTTCTCAAGGCCTATTAATAGGATATTTTCTTAATTCATTATTAATAACAATTATAATCATGGGTTTTACTGTATTAGTCGCATTTTCTCGAATTCAATTAGGAGTGCATTATCCTAGTGACGTGATTGCAGGTTATTTGTTTGGTATTTTTGGATTTTTATTGTCAGTTGGAATTTTTGCTCCTTTATTAATAAGCTTAATAAGCATTATAGAATTTATAATAGGAATTGAAATATATTACCGGATGATTAATATTTATTTATTTCAAAATGTATGGTATTTTATTCTTTGTATTGGAGTAGTTATACTAATTATTTTATTTGCAACTTTTAAAAGAATAAAAGAAATATTTATTAAATCATAAAATTAAATCATAAAATTGTATAAGTTTAAAGATTAAGTTTTTTCTTCTTTTCAAATAATTGTTTTAACTCATCTAAGACTTGCATTCTAGAATCTCCACGACGAGATGCTAATCCCTGTTGATTAGGATTTTGAATTTCGATAGGAATTCCACTCTGGGCGACCTGAAATGCTCCACTCTCAATTGCTCTTAATCTCGTATCTAATTCATTCAGCTGTCTAGAGATACTTTCAGAAAGGCGAATAACAGCATTCATAGTTTCTTCCAAGGTTTTTCCTAACCCCTCAACCTTTCTTAATGTTGGATTTGTCAGCGAATCTACTGATTTCATTACATCTTTAATATATTTCGAAAATTGAGGTTCATTTGAAATTAATGAAAAAATTGATGTGAGATACGCTTCATAATCAAATCCATGTTGATTTAATAAAGTATTTAAATTATCTTTTAGGAGCTCAATATTAAGAAGAATTTCAGGATCTCGTTTTAGATCTGGATCATATTTATGAATATAAATTAAGATAAATGGGTTTTCCTCTAAAATATTTAAAATTTCTAATACTTCTTCAAAATATTCAAAAGATTCAGCATATCTATCTGAATCTTGCACATCAATTACGTATATTAATAAATCTAATTGTAAAAAATACTTTTCTGGATTTTCAAGATACTTGTTTCGATATTTTAATTGACCTCCCATATCCCATATAAATAAATCTAACTCAGATTCCTCTGTTTTGATGAAATGCCGAACAACACCTTTGGTTGGCTTTAATGATGCTAAGTCTGTTATTCCTAATTTTCCTCCAAATTTAGTTAAGATTGCTGTTTTTCCCGCATTATCCAAACCAATAACTACAACTTTTTGCGCAATTTTTTCAATATCTTCTTGTTCTTCTTTTATATTTGCAATAATTGAACTTATCGTAATAGCTTTTTTCAGATTTTTTTCTAAGTCAGGATTTTGTTCTATTAGAGTTTCTAACTTTTCATTCAACTTTTCCTGTAATTCGGCTGCTTTTATGGGATCTTTTGTAGATTCAATGTTCTTTAACCTTTCAAAAGGGTTTTCTTTATCCAATTTTGAGGCTTCCTCTATATTAGAGACATCTAATAGCTCTTTTAATACTTTTGCTTCGCTTTTTTCTAAAAATTTGTAGGAATATATTGGAAGTTTTAACACGTCCTCTAATAGCTTTAAATTCTTAGTTTTTACTACGCTAGAATCTAGAAATTTAGAAAAAATGCTGATTATATTAGTTATATCCGTTGTCATTGTAATTTTTAATTTACTTTTTTAATATATTATTAAAATGAATTTTTTATTATTATTTATTAAGCTTTTTAGATAATAGTTAAATAGATTAAGATTTAAATCTTCACTACCAAGATTTAATTAGATCAAAATTTAAATATATATTTTATTTTAAATACTATACGAAGAGAAAATAATTCCAATAAGATTAAATAATTATTTTGTTAGTTTAAATAGTTTTAATGCCACCAAAATTTGAAGAAAATGGGTTTTTTGACGAGAAAGAAGAAGAATCGTGTTGTGATTCACCTAAGATTTCAGAAGAAGACGGATATTATGTTTGTTTAAATTGTGGTTCTGTTTATAGTCGAATTCTTGATGATTCGCCGCGTAGAGCTTTTACTCAGGAAGAAATCCAGAAAAGGAAAAGCAATGAGAGGGTCTATAGTCCAATTGGGCCACGTACAATCATTAGGGGTAGTCGTGATGCTCGGGGGACATTGTTAAGTCCAAAATATAAATCAAAATTTAATAGATTAGCTAAGATTCATAGATCTCTTACCACTAGTTATGAACGGAATTTATGGATAGCTTTACCGAATTTACAGAGATTACAAAAAAGATTAGGGATTCCAGATACCGTTGCTGAAGATGCCCTTAGAATTTACACTCAAACTGTTAAAAAAAAATTAACTATGGGACGTAGCATTGATACATTATTATCAGCTTCAATATTTTGTGCTTTAAGGGTTCATGGAATTCCTCGTACAGTCGAAGAGATAACTAAAGTGGCCCAGATTCCTAAAAAGAAGGTTATTAAAAGCTATAGACTGATTTTAATGGAAGTTTTACCTAATCTAAATCTAAAAGTTAAGCACTTCACCCCAGATCGTTATGTAGACAAATTTAATGATGAATTAAAGCTTTCCATGCAATGTAGAAATATAGCTGTAAAACTAATAGAAACGGCAAAAGAGAATGGATTTAATTCTGCTGGAAAAGATCCGAAAGGTATTGCCGCGGCAGCAATATATATAGGCTCAAAAATGTGTAATGAAAATCGAACTCAAAAAGAGATTAGCAAATTAGCAAGAGTTACTGAAGTTACTTTAAGAATGAGAGTAAAAGACCTTCAAAAATTTGCCAATATGGTTAAACTGTAAAAATTTTTATTTTAAATTTAAGTCGATATCTATAAAGATTTTTTCTTGTTCAAATAATGGTAATATTTCTAACAAATCTCGGATTTTGGGAGAAAATTTTTCAATCTTATACAAAATCACATCAAGAATGAAGATAATACACCTAATGAAGTAAGTATCTTCAACCAATTTTTTATTTAAGCCTAAGGAATTTAAGACTTCGTTTATATTTGTTCTTATTAATACAGTTAATACACCTGCTTTCAAAAGTGCTAAACCATGAAGAAGTAGCAAAAGGGAGCTAATTTGAAAATCTTGTCTTCTTGACATAGATTTAGCTAATTCAAGATATTTTTCTCCTGCCACCTTAAATTGGTTATTCTCAAGGAGAGTTAAAACCTCTTTATATAAAAGTCTTTTCATAGCACTTCGTTTATTTAATATTTCAAGCCTTTCTCTTCTTATATCCCCCATTTGTTGTTTTAAATAGGCATATTTTTGTTCTTGTTCAACCATTATTCTATTTTTTTCTCCTTTTTCTTCTCTTGATAAGATTTCCTTTTCTTCTAATACTCCTTGCTTTCCCGGTAAAAAGGATTCTATGAGGTCTAGTTCTGGTTCTTCTAAAGCTAATTTTTCAAGAAAGCCTGTAATTGCTAATTCAATTAAATCATCCATATTATTCTCTATAATAAAAAATATTTCTTTCATCAACTGAATTTCTGGTAAATCTTCAAAATCACTTTTATATTTTTCAAATTTGCTTAATTTATCAAAAAAAGTTGACTTTGCTATTGCTATATCTTTTAATTTTAGCAATATAAATGTTGCTAAAATTAAACTTATAGCTGCTTGTTTAAAGAATTTTTTATCTATGAGAGTGTTGATTGTATCTAAATAATCTTTTGCGGCCATAGTCAATTTATTATTTGATAAATCCTCTATTGCTAATCGCCAATATTGATTTTTCATTAGTTTTCTTTTTGCAATATCTTGCTTCTCTTTACGAATTTGATCTGCCAAATTTTTTATAGCTTCTGTTATATTTTTGACTTCTAAAATGTCTAATTCTTTTTTCTCTTTTTTATAGGCTTTACCAACAAAATCATAGAGTAATTTAACTTCTTCCTCAAAGAGGGGTAAATTTTCAAAAAATAGCAAAGATTCCTTAAATTTAGTATCATCTTGGAATTTTCTTATATCAAGAATATATTCTATTAAAGTAACGGGGTAAGTTTCTGAAAATGATTTACCTAAACCAGATAATTCTTTTTTTGTATTTATTAACATTTTATTAACTTCGTTAATTTTGCCTTGGATGATTAAAATTAAAGATAATATCGCTAATGATACTCCAGCTAAATTATATAGTTTAATTTTTATTAAGCGATCAATGCTTTCTCGATATTTTTTTATAGCATCTTCTAATTCTTTTTTTACTAAATTATCTATAGCTTCTGTAAAATAACTTCTCTTTAAAGCCCTTCTTTGTTTTAATTCACGTTCTCTCTCATTCAATGCATCCCTTGTTCTTTTTTGAATAATAGAAAACTTTTCTTTAAGTATTTCTCCTTTATAAATATCTTTAACCTTTTTTGATTCTGCTTCTATTTTAGCTGCTTCTGCTTTAGTAATACTTTTATGTAATTCTGTTTGGATCCATTTATCCTCTATCAGATCATTAATTGCATTTGCAGTAGACAAATCTTCTAAGTTAATATAAATTTCTGTTATTTTTTTATAAATATCATCTACGTTTATTTTATCTTTTTCAAGATAAGCAGAAGATATATCAATTGCTTTTTTAATGAGGGTTATTGCTTTATTTATTCCCTGTTCATTTTCTTGGATATTTACAGTTCGAATAGCTTCTTCTTTTATTACCCCGATATAAAGCTCACTAAGTTCTTTAGATTGTTCATATAGCATTTGATCTCTATAAATTCTACTTGCATTGGCGAATGTTCTATCATTTTTATCAAAATCTCCTTCTTCTCTTAAATCTTTTAACATTTTAATAAAAACAGGGAATTTTTTTTCTAAGTAAACTTTTTTAGTTCCTTCAGTTAGATCAAAATAGAGAGAGAAAAATTCATCAAATTTTTTGCCTACCAATAAAACGTCCAAAGCCTGGGTAAGAAGCTGATTTTGATCGTCATATTTTCCTATATTTTTTAAAAAATCAGCTTGAATTTTAATTCGATCCGCTGCTTTTAAATAATCATTACTTTCTATTAGAATATTAGCCTCTTTAATTATTTGAGTATTTATTTCTGTTATGATTTTTTGTTCTTCCCCTAAAAAGTCATATATAATATTTACTCCTCTCTGAATATTCTCAGTAATTTCTCGCTTTCTTAATTCTTTACTTTTCTCTTCCGCGATTAAACTTTCTTTCGTCAGCTTCTTCTTTAAAGATAACGAGTTTAATTTATTAATTAAGTTTGAAGCCATACCAAAATTGTATATCTCTAAAAATAATCTTATTAGTTTAGCCAATAATTTATCAATGTCTTTTTTTTTCACTCCATAAGATTCCCATAAATTTTCTATTTCATCAAAGGTCTGTTTGGCAGCGTATTTTTCTTCATTATTAATTTGAATTTCTAAAATTCGTGCTAAAACCTCAACTAATTTAGGTGTAAACTGATCTACAATTTCGAAAAGTCCTTCTTTTTGGTAAACTGCAATTGATTGATATAGTTGATCCTTAGCACTAAAATAATTTTCAATACTAACGAGATAATCAACTGCTGCTAAAATCTTGTTAGAAATTTCATTTAAAATTATAATAATTCCTTCATGAGGTAAGCTATTAACCACTTGAAACGCTTTTTCGACGTTGCAAGCAGATACCCAAGCATTTATAGAATTTCTAAATGCTTCATTTCTTAAACTTCGGTCTCTAATTTCTATTGCTGCAAATTGAGCAGCAGCTAAATATTGTACAGCAGCTTGATCATATAATTTTTTGTTAAATAGGCGATGTCCCTCAGAATTCATATGTGCTATATGTAATTTTTTAAAGTTTTCAGATTTTTTCTTGTCTATCTCTTCTAAAATCTTAGACGCTTCTAAATATAAATTAACTTTCGAAAAAAGGATCGCAGATTGCTCACTAATTATATAATATTCTTGCTTATTAAAAATTTCTGCGATCAAACCTGCCTTTTTTATCGCATGTGCAGCATAGTAATATTCTTTCTGCTTAAAATATATGTTTGCTAATTGAATATAGATTGGAAATCTCATCCAAGCATTTTCAATGTTTAAGGGAGTATCTCCAGTAATCATTGCCATACATAAACATTCAATAGCTTGGTGAAAATCTCTCGGAGGTAAATTAACAAAGGCTTCTAAATGAGGATATTTTATCCAAAGATTTTCTAATAATTCATTAATTGATATGGGTAATAACCCATCTTGATTATAATACATAATAACTGTCGGGATATTTCTCTTTACGGAGTCAATAATAGGTATAAGAATTTCAAAAAATTCATTCTCTTCTTGTTTTAAAGGATTTAAAAAGTAAATAATTCCATCAACTATAGGTATTACTTCATCAAATTCAGCTTTAATAACATTTGTTATACAATCTATTTCCAAATCACAAACATCTTCAAAAACGTTAAATTCTTTATACCATTCAATATAAGACTCCTTAAATTCTCCTCCTTCTTGAAATGATATCACGCAGTATTGAGAAATTGCCTCAACGTCCAATCCAAACACTAAAACTTTAAAGATATAACGCATAGAATAATCTTCCGTTTTTTTTGTATTATAATATAATGAGATATCTCAATAAGAAATTTCTCTTTATTGCATCAAACTCTTCAAATCTTTAAAAATATCAATATTATTAAAAGCTTTAAAAATTTTTTACCTTTATTTAAATAAATTATTTAATAGTATATTTAAATAATAGAATCTTTTATTAAAAATTCTAATTAAGTGAGATCTTGTTTTGGATTATTTGGAAAGGAATTATAAAATTGTTCAGGAAAGAATGATACAGCAAATGGAGAATTCCCTCGAATTAGGAAAAAGTTTAATCGATACTGAACTAGATATGGGAATTCTAAATTTCCTAATTAGACCTATAGTTAAAGCATTTTATGAGTATTGGGCTCAAAATGATGCACGATCCGGTACTTTAAAACAGATTAAAATTACCTTAGATTCCGGAAAAAGACTATTACTTGAGGGAAATTCAGATGAAAATTTTAATAAAATACTTGAAGAAAATTTTCCTAAATATTTTAAGGCTGATCAAACTTCACTTCAATGTAATAAAAAACATAAGAATTATAAAAGATTGAAACAGGTGGCGAAGGAGACTTTTATCAATTATCTTAAGGAATTAAAAATACTTCTCAGTGTTAATGAAGATGTGAATGATTATGGTGATTTATGTAGAGTAGCATTTAGGAATCAAGAAGAGGCTAAAAAAAATTTAATGAAACAAATCCATTATACTGATGAAGGAATTAAAATCATTGAAGAAGATCCATCAATACTTAACATCGCAGTCGGAAGAAACTTAATTGTAAAAGCATTAAGAAAAGGTTTCGAACAAACAAAAAAAGATTTTACTGAAGCGCTTAATGATACATATAATCAAAAATAATTAAACTATTAATTTTTAAAATATTCTATTATATAGCTTATAAAAATAGGCGGAGATTAGAAAGTGGATTACTTGGAAAGAAATTACAAAATTCTGGAAGAAAAAATGATTGATCAGATGAATATTTCCCTTGGTTATGGAAAATCTTTAATTGATTCAGAATTAGATGCGGGAGTATTAAATTTTGTAGTTAAACCAGTTGTTAAATCGTTTTATAAATATTGGTCTGACAAAGATGCCAGTATAGGTACTCTCGAACAAATCAAAATAACCTTAAACTCAGCTAAAGAATTTTTAGTAAGTGGGGATGGCTCAAAAGAACAATTGGATAAAATTGTTGATCGAAATTTTCCTATTTACTTAGAGAATGACCAAACAGATAGACAATGTAAAAAAGATCATAAGAATTATCCTGAATTGAAAAGAATCACTAAAAAATGTTTTATTACCCAGGTTGAAGAAAGTATTTTATTTTTGAAAGTAAAGGATGAAATTAATGATTATAACGAATTATCTAGGGCGACATTTCATACAAAAGAAAAAGCTTATCAAGCTTTAAAGCGTCAATTAGATTATAATGACGCAGGTATCTCAATTGTGGAGAAAGATGATTCGATTTTAAAAGTACCAACAGGAAGAAATATAATATTAAAAGTTTTACGTAAAGGATTTGAGCTCACTAAAAAAAAATTAATTGAAGAATTGGATTTGATAATTAGTTAATGGTTTCTAATTTTTCCAATGCTATGCCAGAATTAAACGTTAAAAAGAATAAGAAAAATGTTCTAAGAACAATTTTTATGAACATTTTAATAGTTATTTTTATTGTTATGTGTTACTTCTATCTTTCAGAAGCAATTGGCTCAATCTCTTATTATTATATTATTGAAACTGAATTTTCAATAATATTTGGTGGAACTCTATTTCTTTTTACATTTTTTTCCGTTTTAGCAGGTCCAATTCAATCCTTAATTTCTGGTTTTTTAGCAGAATTGTTTTATCAAATTATATTTTATAGATTTATCTATTTTGAATGGTGCATTATAGTCGGTTTATATGGTTTAATTTGTGGTATATATAGATACAAACCGTTGAAATATCATGAGAGTATGAAAATCTATTATACTTTCCTAATTTTAGTTATCGCATCTTTTATTTTGACTTTTTTAATTATTATTATCCAAGCTACTACTATGAATTTTGGTTTGAATTTCGAAGAAATATTTGTTAATTTTGGATTCAAATTCATAATACAGGCATTAATTTCAACTACTTTTTTGGTTCCTCTCTGCCTAGTAATTTATGATAGAATATTATCATCTAAAGAACGTTATTTATATTATTTATTGCTGACACATCATCCTATTTCAGCAAGTGATCATACTTTTTATTTTCAATTTGGAAGAACTAAGATATTTTTTTGTTCACGATGCTCAGGAGTGATAATTGGGGGAATACTTGCAGTGTTCTTTACTCATTTAATTGAATTGTTTTATGGTACAATGATTAATGCTGAAATAGCTTTATTGGTAATCATTTTTTTCCCAATCCCAGGTTTAATAGATTGGGGCACTCAAAGATTATTATTAAGGAAAAGTACAACGGAATCCCGTTTATTAACTGGATTTATAATAGGAGTTGCACTACATTTTCTCACTTTCACCTATAATTATTATTTTATAACAATTTTCTTAATTACATTATATTTTGGAATCCTTTTCCTACTGATTTATTTAGGTCATAAAAAAGAAATGAAAAAGTTAAGCCAGAAAATGGATCAATTATCGTCGGAAGAAATTAATGAAATATAATTAATTTTTATGAAGTCTTGTTTAATATGAATAATATAATTTATATTCATGGTCTTCAAAGTTCAGGGGAAGGCTTTAAAGGCAGACTATTTCAAAGAGAGATCTCTGACATATTGACACCAACCTTTCATGAATTTGATGCTGATATTAGCATTCAATCTCTACTTAACAAGCGAATGGAACAGCTAATATCAATTTTAGATAAAAAAGGAAAATGGGTAATCATTGGCTCTAGTTTTGGTGGTTTGATGGGAGTTTTATATACTTTAAGCCACCCAGATAAAATAATTAAATTAATTTTATTAGCACCTTTCTTAAATAATAAATTTCTCAACCCTGATAATTTTAAATTCTGTAGTGTTCCAGTAATTGTATATCATGGAAAAAACGATCAAATTATTCCCTATAAACATTCAATTAAAAGAGCAAAAGAATTATTTACTAATTTAAAGTATAATTTAGTAGATGATGATCATTTACTTCATAATACAGTACAATCTATAGATTGGAAAAAATTAGTTGAGTGTTTAATCTAAAAATTGGACTCCAAATTTTTTATTATTAATTTGAAATATCATTTTATTAAGTCAAAAGTAAAGTAAGATTTTTGCTATTACATCAAGTTAGTACAAATTTACTTCTTATCAAGAAAATTAAAAAAATTAAATAAAATCCTTAATATATAAGAGTGAGAGATATATGGTTAAAAAATTGTATGTATGTCGTGAGTGTTCATATGTCTTCCCAGAAGAACTATCTGAGCTTATTGAAAATAAAGTTCAGGTATTTTGCGAGATGTGTGGAACTCCTTTTACATTAGCAGGCGTAGAGTTTAAAAGAACGTCGGATAAATTTCAAGAAAGACCAGACATGCCTTATCCTAGATATGGGATAACTAAAAAAGAAAAGTCTGGTTTAAGTGAAGCTATAAAGACATTAAATAAATTATCATCTATCCCATTAATTATTTTCTCTGGAATAGTATTGGGATTAAGCTTTACTACATATTATAGTAGTATATTAGGCGAAAACTGGATTATTAATCTTTTTGTTCATTTAATTATTGGTTTTAGTGCAATATTAATAGTTATTTATGATCTAAATTATATCTCACCAAAAATTAGAGAAGAAAAATACGATGAGATTGCTCTTGATGCGTTCTGTTACGGAATTCTGGGATGTATCATATTTGGCACAGGAGTAATTCTCTTGATTAAAGGAGTGTTAATTTTAATTCATGTTGCTTTTCATTCTGAAAGACCTGAACATAAGATTTATGATTTTGGAATCAAGTTAAAGAATTCAATAAACAATTTTTCTGCTAAAGCTGGGTTTGTTATAATTTTTCTTGTTATTTGGAGTATTCTCATCGGAGAGATCGATATTAATTCTATAGTTGAAGGATTTTACTTTATTCAAGGTATTTTAGCTACTTTGGAAGACTGGCTGCAGTTAATAATTATTATTGCTATTGTAGCAATATTTTGTTTATTCCCAGTTATTTTGCTTTTAATTGATCTCAAATGGAAAAAGAAAATCAGAAAAAAACAAATTTTTACATTTGGTGACGCTCTTCGCGTCTTTATAGTGGGTATTATTTGTTCTACTTTCTTTGGAATAGGTATATTTATTCTCCTAAAAGGAATCTTAATATTCTTCCTTTTCGTTGGCAAACCAATAGATGCAACGAAAGCAGTAGTTATTGGAGTAGAAAAGGAGGAACAAGAGAAAGAAAAATTCATATCTACGTACAAGGTTAGTGAAAAGTCACCTAAAGAGAAAATAGAAGAAAAGGAACTAGAATTTAAAGAACCTGAAACTTTACAAAAAGAGCCGGAGAAAGCCTATATTGATGAAAAAGTAGAAACAAAAAAACCAGTTTCACCTGAGAAGGTTGAAGAAAAAGTAGAAGAAATTTTTCCTAAAGATGAGATAGTTGAAAAGAAAATAGAAGAAAAAGATACTAAATTAAGGCTTCATGAATCGCTATTACCCGTAAGGGATGAAAAAGATAAAAAATTAGTTAAAGAATATTTCTCAAAGATTTTTAATGTTCTCTCCAAAAATATAAGAGAACAGATTTTGGCACTTGAAATTCCCAAAAAAGATAAAAAAGAATTATTAAAAGAGTTAGCATTCCTAACAGAAGTAGAACAGGCGAAATATATTGAAGCTATTAGTATTCTATATAGAGAAATACCTCAAAAATTAATCCAAAGAATAAGGAAACTTAAAAATGTAAAACCTCAGTATTATGATAAGATTGTAGAACAATTAAAGTTTATGGATATCGATGAACAAATAGAATTTGTTCGATTTTTAGAAGATAATGCCTAAATTAATTTGAAATTTGACTTTTGAGTTATAAAATGTCGCTTGAAAAAAGAAGGGAAACCAAAGGAAAAAGAAGCGAAGTTGATTTAGAAGAAAGTTCATTTAGGCGTATGGATTTCACTCCTTTAGAAGAGAGAAAGAAAGAGAAAAGGATTGAGATTACACCTTTAGTAGAAGATCTTACTGAAATAGAAAAAGATGTATTAGAGATTGCTAAAGAAGTCTTGAAATTAAAGCGATATGATGCAGAATTCGATGTAGAAGTCGATTCAGAAGCAGAATTACAGAAATATCCAATAATAGAAAAATTGTATGCAAAATCTATAGCGAAACTTGCTTATAAAAAAGGATATAGCAAGGAAGACATTTTTCTTGCTATTAGAAGCTTAGAAGAAAAAAATTGGATTGTTACGAGTGAGAGAAGAACAAAATTAGAAATCTTAAAGAATAAAAAATTAATGAAAATTCTTAAATTTATAGAAAAAAATCCTGGGATTCATGCTCGAGATGATAGAATAGAAGTAGAGTTAAATATTACAAGAACTCCATTTCTCAAACATATAATGACTCTAGAGCGCTTTAATCTTATTAGGTCTAGAAAAGTAGGAAAATCGTTACATTACTTTTTAGCTGAGGTGCCTGAAGATTTCGATAAATATCGAGTGATATTTTCCAATCCTATGATTCCAAAAATAATTGAAGAAATTTTTAAAGATGAGGAAGTTTCAATTTCTAAAATGGGAGAGACACTTGATGTTTATTCGGGAACAATACAATATCATTTAAAAAAGTTAAAGCAATTAAATTTATTAAAGAGTTTAAAAAATAAAAATAATCAAAAAATTCATTTAGTTAACATTGAATTATTGAAAAAATATAATAAGTTTTTTGATGAACCTGATTTTAGTACACTATTAAAAGGACTTTAGATTAATTTTCTGAAAAGTCTTGAAGAATGGTAATTAATTTAAAATATGTTGAATTTTTGGTAAAGAATTTATCACTATTTTAATAGCATCATTGATACCTTTTTCCATATTTGGATGAATTTCATTTGAATTTAGAAGATCGTATTGAGGGTCTCCAGGTAAGTCTGATACAGAAAGTATTGATGCTGTCTTAAGATTATACAATTTACCGAGTAAAAATAATATTGATGATTCCATATCTATTGCTTCAACATTGATGGACTTTAAGACTCTCACAAACTCAAAAGTTTCGCAAAATAAAGCATCAGTAGTCCATAGATTTACTTCTTTTGTCTTAGATAGTGAATTAGCTTCTCTTAATAATAATTCTTTTAAGATTTCATTAGGTTTAGAGATAAAAATAGTATGATTTCCTGCGATTACATTTTGAATTGTAGATAAAGGGTTTTTAATTGATTCTAATTGATTTAATAAACTTGGATTCGATCTAATATATTGAGGACTTGTCCCATCATCGCAATATGCCAGCTTTGGTATTATTATATTCCCTATTTCTATAATATCAATATCATTTGGAATCCCTCCACAAAAATCAATTCTTAAAATTATTTTGGCTTTACTCCTTTTTAAACACTCGATTGTTAACGCTGCATTAGGACATCCAATTTGGGAACGTATAATACTTACCCTTATTCCATTTAAAAACCCATTATATACTCTACCATGAACAATCTTGTTTTGAAGTTTTTGGACTATCTTTTTCATTACCATTTTTGTAGCAGGTAAAATCACAATTTCATTAATGTTAGAAGAAGCTGTTTCTAAAATCATTCTTACAATTTTTTCATCAACACTGATAAATTTTAATCCAAAATTTAGTAACTCGCCTTTAATCTTATTTAACATCTTTTATCTGGGTAAATTGTTTATTGTAATTTAATTATATTTTATAAGTACCTTCCTAATTACATTAGTACTTATATTTCTTAATAATAATTTTTAATATCTTAATAAAATACATTAATCTATAGTTATAAATTAGTAGGATACGTAGGTTATTAGTTGGTACATTGAAATGAAAAAACAGTTTATCATCGATAATAAAATTACAAATGATTTTGTCGAATCATATACAAAAACAACATATAGAATTATAGGAAATAATAAGCACACTGCCATTAAACCTTGTCATTGGCTTGAACAAAGATTAATGACTGGTAGAAATAACCGAAACTGTTATAAGGGGATTTTTGGAGTTCAAAGCCACCGTTGCTTACAAAATACACCATCTTTACCTTTCTGTAATCAAAAGTGTGTATTTTGTTGGAGAGATATAGAGCTTGGTTCGGTTGGGAGTAATTTCCTTGTTGAACCAGACGAACCAAAAGAACTAATTGATGAAATGATTCGACATCAACAAGATATTATCAAAAATCATTTACCACTTAGGAGATACTTAGATAATTATGAAATTATGATTGATATTCTTTTTTTTATGCTTATTCAAAATAAACCTTACAATATTAGTTCTCTCTCCGATAATTTGCATATTAGTAGAAATAAAGTTGAGCGAGCTATTAATCTGCTAAAGAATCAAGAATTTATAAGACCAATAGAGAATTCAATAAATAATTTTATAGTGGATACGGAGATTTCATGTTGTATAGACTCAAGGGAAGAAATTGAAAGGTTAATTAAGTTTGAGCTAACTAATCCCGATGACATCATGACTGCTCACGCTGAAGCAATGAATCCAAATCATGCAGCAATATCATTAGATGGAGAACCATTATTATATCCAAAGATGAATCAATATATCGAGGAATTTCGAAACCGTAATATGACTACATTCATTGTTACTAATGGAACATTGCCAAAGAGAATTGAAAACTTAAATCATTTACCTTCGCAGTTATATATTACTCTAAGTGCACCCAATGAACAAATCTATAAAAAAATTTGTCGTCCAATGATTAAAAATGGATGGACTGAAATAATGAAAAGTTTAGATTTAGTCCAATCACTTTCATGTCGAAGTCTAATAAGACTTACTGCCGTGAAGAATTTGAATTTGAAGGATGATTTAATTAAAGATTATGTAAAATTAATTGAAATGGCAAATCCTAACTTCTTTGAAATAAAAGGCTTCACTTTACAAGCAAAAGCCTTATTGGTAAAGGAACGATTACGTAGCGATGAATCCCTTCAACATTTTTTTCCAGATTATGAATATTTAGAAAACTTTGCCTTGAAGTTCGAAGAAATAGGAAATTTCCCATTAATTTATAAAAATAAAGCAAGTAGAGATTTTTTATTTGCCGTTAATTGGGATAAAGAAAAAGATCCGAGAATTGAAAAGCCATAAGAAATACTTAAAATAAACTAAACCTGTTATTTTGCTTATTTAGATAAAATTCATAAAGTTAATGTTATTTTTTTTAATAATTATGTATATTGCTTGCTTAGATTTAGAAGGAGTGTTCACCCCTGAAATATGGATTTCAGTAGCAGAAGCTACAGGTATCGAAGAACTCAAATTAACTACTAGAGATGAACCAGATTATGATAAACTAATGAAAAGAAGGTTGAATATCCTTAAAAGTCATGAAATTACTCTATATGATATTCAAAGAGTGATTTCGAATATGGATCTTCTACCAGGTGCTAAAGATTTTATGGAATGGCTTCATTCAATAATGGAAGTAATAATAGTAAGTGGAACTTATATCGAATTTGCCAAACCTTTAATGAAGAAATTAGGTTTTGCTACTCTTTTTTGCCATAGCTTAAAAGTAAGTGGAAATGGTATGATTGATAGTTATATCTTAAGAATAAAAGATATGAAAAAAAATACAGTAGAAAAACTTAAAGATTTAAATTATAAGGTGCTTTCTATTGGTGATTCTTATAATGACATAGCAATGTTGAAGGAAGCAGATTTTGGAATATTATTTCGACCTCCCCCTAACGTTATAGAAGAATATCCTAAATTTCCAATAGCGTATGAATACTCTGACTTGAAAAGAATAATTTGTGATTATTTAGGAGTATCTTGATCTATTTTTTCAACCATGTTTGAAACTAAAAGTTTCAAACCCCTCTATTTCTGCCTTGTTACGTAATCTTGATTAAATTTATGATGAGGAAGAGAAAAATTGTCTGAAGAAAGAATTATAACTAAAAAAATCAAATATAATATATGGCCATCAAACCGGTGAATAGAAGGAGACAGCTTTATAAGAGCATAGCATTATCATCTGTCATAATAAGTATAATTAATATTGGAATAATAGGATATTTTGGTAGTTTTATATGGTTTGGGCCAAGATGTACAACCTGCTTTTTTCACTTTAATATAGATTATCGCTTAGGAGTAGCAGAAGTAGAAGATAGAATTATAAGAGAACCTTATTACAAATTATTAAGATTGTACGATAAGCACCCGAACTGGGGTTTTACTGTTGAATGTCAAGCAGAAATGATTTTAAGAATTTTTAATAATTCTGAGTATGAAGAAATTAAAAACCTTACGATAAAATTATTAAATCGAAAACAATTGGAACTTTTATGTGCTTTACAATATAGCCAATT
This sequence comes from Candidatus Hodarchaeota archaeon, assembly GCA_048887165.1. Taxonomy (GTDB): domain Archaea; phylum Asgardarchaeota; class Lokiarchaeia; order Sigyniarchaeales; family SOKP01; genus SOKP01. Next base: position 16,806 of record JBHLJZ010000009.1, read on the forward strand.
GTTTTATGTTTATCCTGCTGACGTTTTTGAATTAAATCTAAAATATGCGAATCAAACGCTACAGAATCTCGGGTTACTTGAGCAAAGAAGTAATTGCATCTTATTTCAAGAGGGTCAATTTGCTTATGGGTTAGCCACTTTGTTAGATAGTCCTTATACGGGTAATATTGATACTGTTTTAGTTTCTGCGCAACAAATAAAGGGATTCAGATACCCCGGTTATAATAAGAAAGATTATCCAGTATTTCGACTTAATAACATAGAAACAGGAAAATCAATAAAAGTGTTACAATATGACTATTTTCCTAAATGGGAGGCAGGTTATTTTCATTCTTGGATTTATTTATATGATGGTGAATTAGCTTTTGAAGATGAGGATGCTGAATTAGAATTCATAGTATCAGAAAAGAAATTACGAGCTTATGAAGAAGAGCTTATGCTACTTGAACAAGAGGGAAATAAATTCTTCACTTGTTCCGAGTGGGTTGCCAATTGTGAAAATCGGAATGCGATTGGAATATTGGATTATTACATACCTGAATGTAATTGGGCAAATGCTGAATATAATTCAAGTTTTACTTGGGCTGCGAAAAATTCTGATTCTACAGATGATGGCGAGATGTTAGCTAATAATTTTCGTTGCAGACAAATAATTTTTGCGACAAGAATCATTTATAAAAAATATGAAAGCCTTCTACCGGTCGAAAATCGAACTTTAATCGAGAAAAAATTTGAATCAGCTGAAAAGTTGTGGCTCCAAGCTACCTGTTCCGATTCTACTGGTGTAGGCCCTGATCCTATAGAAAGAATCACAGCTGAACAAAATGTATTGAAAGCTCAAAAAAATTGTTCTCAAATACTCCAAATAATTGCTGATAACATTGAAGAGGTAAATGTTTCTCGAATTCAAGTAGATTTATTAACTGAAATGTTTTTAAATAAAACGAATGATTTTATTTCCCTTACTAAAATTGTTAATAATGATTTAAGTCTTTCAAATTTGCCTGTTAATGTTATTTTGACATCAGAAGTTGATAGTAATTACAATTTAGAACCAAATGTATCTGTAAGTTCAATAATATATAATTCATCGGATAATTCTATTAATAGTGAAGTGTTAAATTTATTTCAATTAGACCTTATATTTAAAGGAACACACGATTGGGCAAATGACTCAATTAGAGAAATAGGTATTCAATTTAAATTCCCAAACCACGCTAGAAATTTTCAGAATATTGTCTATTCTCCTTCACTACTAGAAAATGAAACAAAAAGTGTCGATCGAGCGGACTATATGCATCATCCCCTGTACTTATTTTTACCATTAAGTAATGGATTATTATTTATTCCCAATGAATCATCAAGCAAGACAGGAACTATGATTGTAAAAAATGTAACAAGAAGACACACCAGCTGGCTCTGGGAAGATAATTATGTTAAAGTTATAGAAACAGAAGGGATACATTTGGATGCTTATCATCAATTTTTTATTATGGAGAATATATCTCTTGACCAAGCATTAAGGTTTGCAAATAGAATCAACCTATTTCCTCCATGGATTATAAGTAAAAATGTGACCCTTATCCAAGGTAATGAAGTTTATAAGATATATGAACAAATGGAAAATAAATCACCTTAAATTTAAAATGAATTTTAATATTGAGGTTAAATAAATGCTAAATAAAGCTAAGAATTTTCAAGAAAAAACAAATTTTATTTTATTTTTAGGTACTGGTTTATATCAAATAAGCATAGGTCTTATCGCAAATTTATTAGTAAGTATACTTCTTGGATCTTCGATTATTATATTTTATCCCATTATTAATCCATTAATTTTAAAAATTTTCGTCTACATTGGTTGGGGATTAATAATTATCGGGATTATTACAACTATTTTTCCATTATTAAAAAGTGCAATGACAAAGAAAAAAATTCTTTTTAAATTATTTTTCATAATTCTTAAAATTAGTGCATTATTGACGTTGATATTGATTCCAATCGGGATTTTTCTAGGAATTGGATTACGGTCGGAATTAAAAGTAATTAAAATCAATGAAGCTGAGCAAAAAAGAAGAAGAGAGAAAAAAATTGCTCCTATTTATTATTTTTTAATTTTTTTAACAGGATTTACTCATTTAATTCTGGGTATAATTTTGTTATTTTTACTTATACCTTTTATTTCAAATGAAATTGATTTTGTGTTTCCTTATATAACATACGGTTTACTTTCAATATTTCGTTTTATTGGCTGGATTTGCTTTATTCCAGGTGCTATATTGATTTTTTGTTCAATATGGTCAAAAAGACTAAGTAATTTTAAGGAAACTGCTAATAATGGTTACTTTATAAGAACCTTAAGAGTTCTATTATTAAGTGCATCAACTTTATTAATGATAATATTTCCAATAGGTACATTTTTTGGTTTAATTCTAATTCAAGAATTTTACCATTCTAGATAAAATAATAATCTAATGATTATATCTCTTTATTATCTTTTTTAATTTATCGAGATTTGTTTTCTTTAAAGCTGAAAATTCTAAATATGGAATCTGGGCTTGATTTTGATTAGAAAAATCATCTAAATTAATTATATTTAAGCCAAAATCATTAGAAGTTTTCAAAAATAGTGAGATAATTCTTTTTGTATCGAACTTAGATAGTTTATCTATCTTATTAATAATAATTAATAGAGGTATTTCAAGTTCTTTAAGAAATTTAATCAATTCAAAAGTTAAGGGGATTGTATGCTTTTTCTGTATAAAATATTTCAGAATCTCATCTTCAATTCTTAAAATATTAATTATAATAAGAGCTAAAAAGTATTCTTGATGGTATTTTTCCAAATGGATCACGATTTGTTTCTTAATATGTTCTTCTCTTCGTTGGCTTCGATGTTTCATATAACCAAAACCAGGTAAATCAACAATTTGATAATGCATAGTAGGTTGAAAAATTTTGTTAATTAATAAGGTACTTCCAGGAGTTTTACCAATCTTTCCCTTAAATTTTTTAGGATTTGGTAATAATAATCTTGTAATTGAACTTTTTCCTACATTTGAATTTCCGATAATTAATAATGAAGGTTTATCTTTCATCTTTTTAGTGAATTGAAAATTCAGATTGATCTATATATCCAGAAACTCATCATTAAGAAAATCTTTATACATTTTCTTCTTCTCTTCTTCTGTCAGAATAGGTCGGGTGCTTATTGGCTCTCCTATTACGTCCAAAATTTCTTTTAATCCTTTTATCCCTATATTAATTTTAAATTTACCTCCACTTATATAACGAATTATTTGCTTTTCATTCAAAGTTAGTCGAAGAATATAACCCAAGCCAAAATAAAACTGATTTTCAGGAATAGGATCAATAGGACTTTTACTTGTAACTTCTTTTAACATTTCATATAATAACTCTTTACTTGCAATGTAATCTTCTGTCTGAAAGACAATATAATAAAGAGCATGATACCAAATTTTATCCCTCTTATTTTTAGTGTATTGAATAAACTTTTCAGGGGTAACGATTACTTTCTCTTTTTCTTCCTTTCTTTCAAGAAGTTCTTGTTTGATACGCTCTTCTAATTCTGAAGATATCTTTGCACTTGGTTGGATATCAGATGCTTGTTCGGATTTGGATTGAATTTCTTCTTGTTTAACCGTTTCAATTGCTTCTTGTATTTCTTTAAGTTCCTCAAATTCAAATTCATCAAGATCTGAAAAATCTGAAATCAGTGCTTCTTTTTGAGCTAAATAGTCATCTAGTTTAGCTTTTTCAGTTCCATTTGTTGCTATGGTGCTTATAGATCCTTCTTCAATTTTTTGGTCATTTTTTATAGTATCTAGTTCTCTTACTTTAGCAATAGCTTCTTGCATTTCTTTTAATTCTTCAAAATCTAAGTCATCTAAGTCTGAGAAATCGGTTTCAAGGTCCTTCATATCCGTTAAATATTCTTTTAAATCGTCTTGGTCTTGAATATTATTTTCAGATTTTTCTTTTAGTTCTTCATCTAATAGATTATTTGGGTCTTCGTTCATTATTATAATAATTAAGATATGAATATTTTTTCTCTAATATAAGATATAATTATTCTATTCTTTAAATCTTAAGATATGACAAGATTTTTAATAATTTATTAAGTATTTTCCTAAATAATTAATTTAAGTAAAGTTCAGTGATTTTCATAATGTAAATTATGTTTTTCTAAAAAAAAAGAGTTACCGAAGCTTTTCAAGCGTTAGTTGGAACTTTATATTCGAAAGCAAAATAATCTAACTTCTGAATGAAGTTTTTGTACTAGCAAATAAAATAAGATAATAAAAAGTAAATTTATCAGAAATAGGAAAATAAATTTTTAAGTCTTCTTATAGATAAATCTTTCCCAACTCTTGGTAGAAGGCATTTCAACCGGCATACTTTTTCTCTTACGAATTTCAAGTATAAGATCTTCTTCTAGTGAAGCAGGTACTTTTTCGAAACCTGAAAATTCGTATCCGAAGAATGCTCGTCCTTGGGTTGTTCCACGAATATCGTCAGCAAGACCAATAGTCTCTGCTGCTGGAATCACTCCTTGGACCCTTACATACTCACCTTCGGGAATTACATTGGTTATTCTTCCTCGTCTTTTTGTTATAATTGTACTTATATTACCCTCAGTTCCGGTGGGCGATTTTATATCAATTTTTTGTATAGGCTCATAAAGATGAGGTTCAGCATCCAACATTGCTAATGACATTGCTGAAAACGCCATACCAGCAATTTGTCCATATTGAGTATGTCGTGGGTCCTCATGGATAACCATATCTGTAAAGACTACTTTGAATCCAGTAGCAGGTTCTTTCGCCAGTATACACGAACCTAACCAATCTCTAAAAGCGGCAGTAAGATAAGATTTAACTCTATCAAACCTCTGTAGACCTGAGGTACCATTGACAAGTAAGCTTCCATGATAAACGTCAACAATACGCCTTGCTTCTTTTGCATCCCATCCAGCTTCCTCTCTCAAGATTTGTGCGCGATCTTTTTCATTCTGTAAATCAGTGATTTTTCTGGTCTCAATTAATTTTTCAGTCTTCTTATCAAGTGGTTCTAAATAGAGTAAGATTCGATTGTGAGTATTGGCTGATTTTGTATGAAAGTCTTTGCTTTTTTTTGAAATTTTCTCCCTATATACAATAATAGGTTCACCTATAATAATTTCAACCTGATTATTGATTCGTTTAGTTAAGATTTCAATTTGGAGTGGATCTATTCCACTTAATATAAACTCCCCTGATTCTTTATCCATTCTGTATTCCGCAGTAGGATCTGCTTGCAGCCATTTTCCAACAACTTCATCCAATTTATCAATATCGTGAGGATCACGAGATTTGATGCTTCTTGAAACAACAGGTTCACAAGCATAGCTAATTCGTTCAAAAGCCGGTAATCTTGATTGTTCCTCTTTATCTTTGGGAACATTATCAGCAGACATGAATGTTTCTCCAGAAGGACAAATGAAGCCAAACAAAGCAAATAAATTACCTGCTGGTATTTTAGGCATGTCTAAAATATCTGTAATTTCCATTACACCTAGTCTTTTTAATCGCTGTTTACTTTTGTTGTTTACAAGGAAAATTGTATCAGATTGATTAAAAGTTCCTGAAAAAACTCTGCCAATTAATGTAGCTTGATAGTTTCTTTTTGGATCTAAGAAAATCTTAGTAATCATACCATATAAGGGTCCATTAGGATCGCTTTTAACTAATGCTTTTCCCAAACCAGAATTTAAATCACCACCCCATATATGAGGAATTCTATATTTTGAAGCTGTAACTGGATCTGGTAAATGATCGACAACCATACGAAGCATAGGTTCATCCAAGGGTAAATTGTCTCTTAACCATTGAATATCTCCTTCATTATACTTTTCAAATACAGTTATAGGAGTGAATCCTTTTTCCTTTAAGATTTCGTATGTAAATCCCCATCCATGCTTAGCAGAACCTACAGCTACGCTATTTTTAGCGAAATCTACTCCCCAGTCAAAACCTTCAGGTCTAACCTTTCTAATGAGCTCATTTACTTGCTTTGTAATATCATCAATTTTGGCATAGGTATCTTCTGGACTTAATTTTAATTCACTAATTAATCTATCAACCTTATTAATGAATAATACCGGTTTACATAGTTCTTCTCCAACAGCTAGGCGTATATTTGTTTCAGTTTGGGTCATTACTCCTTCTAACGCATCAACAAGTATAATAGCACCATCTGATCCTCTCAAAGCTCTTGATACTTCTCCTGTAAAGGAAATATGACCTGGAGTATCATTGATTTGAAAGATGTATGGTTCTCGATCATTAGGATTTCTTGGATCAGTAAAAGCAAGTAACACTACTGAGGTAAAAATAGTAATACCTCTTTCTTGTTCTTCATCATCAGAATCAGTCATTTGAAGTTGTCCAGCGTCCTCCGGGCGCATTAAACCTGCTCTCCTCAACAAATAATCCGAAGCTGTTGTCTTACCATGATCTATATGAGCTGTTATAGAAAATATTCTCTTTTTAGTATAGTTAGTGCTGGCTACCATCGATTGAATCTCATCGGGATTTTTTACTTTAACCATTTTAAATTCACTTAAATATAGTTGTAATTAAAAATATTGATAATTATGAAAAAAAATTAAAGAAATGATAAAAATTTTATGTTTTATATGTATAAATTGCTATTCTTATATAATTTTTCGTTAGTATATATAAAACTGTTAACTTTTTCTAAAGATTGAGAAAATTTCTAATCTTATTCAACAAAGGGTAAAACCAAATTCGTTAAAATATAGAGAGCTCGTTTACCAGATGAAGTTTTAACATTATTTGCTTGAGAAATATTGATTATTTCAAAATTCTCTGGTACTTTATTTCTAATAAAGTCATTGAGAAAATTGATAAATAAACTATATTCCCTTTTAGTTTCTACCCAAAGATAGTTATCCTTTTCAAAATAATCGGGATTTTTCTTTATAAACTTCATAACATGGAGTTTTTCTGATTTTGGAGGACCTCTACGAGTGTATTTCTCTGAAATTTCTGGTTTTTCACAATAAAAAGCTATGCTAAACTCATCGAAATTATTTTCAAAGTATACTTCATATTCAATTTTTTTAAAACGGTCATTATGTGAGTATTCTTTTTCTCCAATTGTTTTTATACGTTCTGCTAAAGAATATAGTTTATCTCTATTTATTGTATAATGAATATTGGGGTCTAAATTTTTCAATTCAACTATAAAAATTTTGAATAACGTTTCAGAGTTGGAAGTAGTTAAATTAATTTTGGGAATTGGATTAATTTTAAAAAAATCTTCGCTTGGATCTTTTAAAAACTCTTGGATTTTAAAGTCGCAATATTTAAATGCTTTTTGAGATATAGAAGATGCTACATTTCTATTTTTATCAATGGGATCTACTATTATGAGATAATCTTGCTGGAAATGAACTATGTCTTCCAATTCTTTTGTAGTTCTTCCATAATAATCTAGTCTATAGTCTTTTAATTTGTTAAAATTTGATAAAAGGTTATTAAGATTAGTAAAATAATAAATAAGCAATTCGGCACTATAACCAATAAATCCTACTTTTCCTACTGCACTTTTATCTCCGTAACAATATGACGCTTTAAAGAATTGTTTTATTAATCTTACGTCATCTTTTTGTTCATTTGTTAAATTATCTCTAATAAATCGTCCATGCCAAGGGGATCTATCTACCGCTGTAATAGGTCCAAACTTTTTAATGTATTCGATATCCAAATCAAAGTATAGGACAATATCAATTTTGATTTTGACGTTTTTGAGTACATAATCCACAGTAACATATGGGTGTTCAGCATATAAAAGCTTAGGATTATTAAATTCCTTGGATGTTAATGATTTTATTATCCAATTATTACAGAGCTTTAAGAAATCCTTTTTTGATTCTCTTTTTAATTGATTTTTACTCAAACCATTGTAGTTATGCTTATATAAATCATAATCTAATCCTATAAACAAATCTATATCAAAATCGTCTCTTAATTGAGTTTGTTTAATTCCTGTCGATCCTTGTGGTTCAATTTGAGTATACTTAATTCCTAATTCATGAGCAGTTTTATTAAGGATATTAATTAATCTAAGATTGATTTTGTTAATTAAATTTAATTCTTGAGGAGTGGGTCTAATTTTTTCTAAAACTTCAGTTAAAACTCTAGTTAATTGAGTCATTGGTTTGAAATCAATGCTATGGGATAGGTTTTAATAATTCCTATAATAATTAATTACTTTACTATTTAAAAAAATTCTTTAGAAAGTTGGAGTAAGAAAAATATATGATAATTACATGCCCCACCAGGGATGAGTTGATTTACGCATTAATATAATGTATTCCCTTAAAGCTTCTTTCTGATCATCCGTGAGTTCGTTTAAAAATTTGCCCATTAATTGTCGGACATGGGATTCTGGCACGCTAACAAATAATAATTCATCTTTTCCTAAATCTTTTCCAATTTCTATGCCTCTTATTGAAACAGCTACTTCAGAATCTTTATTTGCTTTTTCTAAAGTTTTTCCTTTATCTTGAATTTGATGTATTCGTCTTACTTTTTTACCTTTATCTGTTATTAAAGGAACTTTAGGTAATAAAGTTCCAGCCTCAACATGTACTCCAAAAACAGCTGGATTTGAATTTCTAAAAATGAAATCAGGAAGCATTTTAAGTTTCGCTGGCAATACAAGTTCACTCAATCCTTTAGCAGTATCTTCTGCTTTCCTAGTTTCGGAATATTCAATATAATCTTCTAATAATCTATAAATTACATCATTTGTAAAAATTCTGATATTATCGATGTTTGCTTGTTCTCTAGCTTCAGGTAAAATAGAGACATTGAAGCCAAGAACAGCAGCAGAATATGGATCTAAATATTTAACTATATTCGCATTCATAACATCTTCTTTTTTTATTGGGCCTACGTCAGCTATACTTATTTTGACACCATTTTTTGTAAAATGATTTTCTAATGCTTCAAGAGAACCTAATGTATCTGCTTTTAAAACAACTCCCGCTTTATCTGTTTTTATTCTAATGCTTTGCACTTCATCTTCAATTTCTTTATATACGAAATCCTCGTTAGAGGGATCTACAATAGTTCTAAACGGTGATCCGGCAACAACATCGTCAATATTCGGTGCGAGAATTTTGATACCAGAAGCAGCACTTACCAGATTTTCAGAATCGAATTTTTGTCGTGGATCTCTAATTTCATCTAATGGTTTTGGTCTTAAAAGGGCTCTTACTTTGGATTTAATAGGTTTTTCAAGGCCACCTACTATAAAATCATCTCCTTTATTAATAATACCATCATAGATTAAAACATCCATGGTAACTCCTTGTCCTTTTTCTTTTTTTACTTCTAAAACAACTCCTTTTGCAGGTCCTTCTGAAAATTGTAGATTCTCAGTTAAATATTGCTGTACCAAACCCATTAATATCATTAATAGTGTTGATATACCCTCACCGGTTTTAGCGCTAGTTGGGACAATTGCTATTTTCTTAGTAAAATCGCGAATTTTATCATATCTATCAATTCCTTTAAATCCTTCTTCTAGGAAATTACCAACAATTTCTAATAATTTTTCATCCAAAAAATCTTTTACATGAGATTTCTGAGAATTGTAAGAATCTAAAAAGTCAGCATCCTTTTTAGATTTCCAACCAGAAATTCTATCTATTTTATTAGCAGCTATAACAAAAGGAGTTTTTCTCTCTCTTAATATCCTTACTGACTCCCATGTTATTGGCATTGTTCCTGCTGTGACATCAATAACTAAAATAGCAATATCAGCAACAGCTCCACCTCTACGTCGTAAATTCATAAATGCTGCGTGCCCAGGTGTATCTACAACTAATATACCGGGTAATTTTATTTCTTTTTCAGCAAATTCCTGTTTTGATTTACTTAAGAATTCTTTAATATCTTCAGTTGGAAAATATGAAGCCCCAATATGCTGAGTAATACCCGCTGCTTCTCTTTGTTGAACTACTGTACCTCTAATATAATCTAAAATACTCGTCTTACCATGATCTATATGCCCTAAAATACAAACTATCGGTGCCCTTATAACTTTATTATTTTGTGCTGACATATCTTCTTAAGATTTAATGTTAATAGATAAATTCTATTATTGAATTATTCTTATTTTTAAAAAAGTAATTGAAGGTTTAGAAATATTTCTATTAATTTATAATTAGTTATGATTTAGATATTTTTTTAGATATTTTCCAGTATATGAACTTCCAATTTGAATAATTTCTTCTGGAGTACATTCAGCAACTATTTTTCCTCCTTTTTCACCACCTTCAGGTCCAAGATCTATGATATAATCTACAGATTTTACAATTTCCATGTTATGTTCAATAATGATTACTGTATTTCCTTTATCTACTAGCTTTTGAAGTACTTTCAGTAAAAATTGGATATCATACATATGCAATCCCGTCGTTGGTTCATCTAGAATATAAAGTGTATTACCTGTACTAGTTTTTCTTAGTTCTCTTGCTATTTTTAGTCTCTGGGATTCACCTCCGCTTAAAGTAGTTGAAGATTGCCCTAGTTCTAAATACCCCAGTCCTACATCAACTACAGTTTTTAATGTTCTTTTTAGTTTTGGAAAACTGTCAAAAAATTCTAATGCTTGATGAAACGTCATTTTTAAAACATCTGAGATTGATTTTCCACGGTATTTAATGTCAAGAGTTTCAGCATTATATCGATTTCCTTTACAGAGATCACATTTAATATATACATCTGGTAAAAAATACATCTCTTTTAGAATAAAACCTGTACCTTTACATTTTTTACAATGACCTGCTTTAGTGTTAAAACTAAATCTGCCTTTTTTATAACCTCTTTCCCTTGATTCTGGTAAACTGGCAAAAATTTCTCGAATATAATCCAAAGCTTTAGTATATGTAGAAGGAACTGATCTAGGAGTTCTTCCAATTGGTGATTGATCAATATTTATGATTTTATCAATTTTTTCAAAACCTATGATCTCATCAAAATCTCCAGCAATTAATCGAGAACTACGAGTGTTGATAATATTATGTAAGCCTTTATACAAACAATCAATTATTAGACTAGTTTTTCCAGCACCAGAAACTCCTGTTATACAAGTGAAAACTCCTAAAGGAATTTTAACATTAATACTTTTTAAGTTGTTCTCTCTCGCACCTTTAATCTCAATTATATTATCATTCACTTCTCTTCTTAATTTGGGGATATCAATTTTCTTTTTACCTGACAAAAACTTTCCGGTTAATGTTTTTGATTCTAATATAGTATTTAGTGACCCTTGAGCAACAATTTCTCCTCCATTTTCTCCTGCTAGGGGACCCAAATCAATGATATGATCTGCATTTCTCATAATTTCATCATCATGTTCTACTACAATTACTGTATTACCCAAATCTCTAAGTTTTTTCAGCATTTCGATAAGTCGATTTATATCTCTCTGATGTAAACCTACACTTGGTTCATCTAATACGTATAACACTCCAACCAAACTTGAACCTAATTGAGTTGCTAATCTGATCCTTTCAGCTTCTCCTACTGATAAGGTATGTGAGCGACGGCTTAAAGTAACATAATCTAAGCCAACATTTTCTAAGAATGACAATCTATCGAGGATTTCTTTTAATACATCCTTTATAATTGTTTTTTGAATTTCATCCAATTCTAATTTATTAAAAAAAGTTAATGAATCCTTAACGGAGTGATCAGATAATTCTGCAATATTTAATCCTTTTATTGTTACAGCTAAACTTTCTGGTTTTAATCTTTTCCCTTTACATTGAGGACAATCAATCTGATTCATAAAACTTTCATATATTTCTCTTGCCCATTCAGAGCGAGTTTCCATATATCTTCTATGTAGCCAAGGAATTATTCCTTCAAACGGCCTTACAACATGCCAAGAAGATTTTACTTCACCTTTCGAATTATTGTATTCATGATTTTCACTTTTAAAATGAAATTCAATCGATTCATCTTCAGTACCAAATAAAATTTTATGAAGATTTTTTGGATCTATATCTTTCAGAGGAGTCTTGTTCACATTGAATCCATAATGTTTTGCAACTTGCTCTATAGATTGCCAAGAATATCCATTTGATGATCCAAACCCAGGAATATCTCTTATTGGAGTATCTTGTAAAGTTATCTCCAAATCATCTCCTAAAATTAAGCCATAATCAAATTCCATTACTGTTCCTAAACCACTACAGTATTTACAACTTCCGTGAGGAATGTTAAAGGAAAACATCTTATGATCTAACTGGGGAAATGATATCCCACAATCTATACATGCGAGATGCTCTGAATATATTTGTTCTTCCTTTCCAATAATTTCAATTGTGACTATGCCTTCAGCTAGATCTAAAGCGGTTTCTATGGAATCTGCTAATCTAGATTTGATTCCATTTTTCATTACCAATCTATCAACAATAACATTGATAGTATGTTTCACATTTTTATCCATAGAGATTTCTTCATCAAGAGTATATTGGATCCCATCAATTTCAACCCTAACGTATCCTTGTTTCTTAAGGTCTTGTAGGAGTTCTTTGTATTCTCCTTTTCTATCTCTTATTACTGGTGCTTTAATAATAAATTTTTGATTATCTTCAATAGATACTAATATCTGTTCAATGATCTGTTGAGGCGTTTGAGGTTTAATTTCTTTCCCACAGTTAGGACAGTGGGGAATTCCAATATTAGCAAATAGTAATCGATAATAATCATAAATTTCAGTTACAGTTCCAACAGTACTTCTTGGATTTTTAGATAATGGTTTTTGTTCTATTGCAATAGCAGGTGACAATCCTTCAATAGAATCGACATCTGGTTTATCCATCTCACCTAAAAATTGCCTAGCATAACTTGATAAAGACTCTAAAAATCTTCTTTGGCCTTCAGCATATAATGTATCCATTGCTAAACTTGATTTTCCACTTCCACTAATCCCTGTAATAACTACTAATTTATTACGTGGTATAACAACGTCAATATTTTTTAAGTTATTCTGACGTGCTCCTTTAATAACTATTGAATTCTGACTCATTTTTATGACTATTAAATATAATCAATCATATAACAAAAATTTCATGGCTTTATTTTATAATCCTCAAATATTGTATTTTTGCTCCTAAAGGGTATTGATTTTCTAATCATGAGCTTAATTTCATTGGAGAATAAAGTTTTAATGTTAATTTTAAATATAGAATCAAATTCTATTATTAACCGATTAATTTAAATTAAAAGTGATCCTTTCTTATTTCTTTTATTTTATCTCTCAAGAAAGCTGCATCTTCAAAGCGTAATTCCCTCGCTGCCATATACATCTTGTTTTCAAGGTATTCAATTAATATATCTGTATCTCCTTTTTTCTCAAGTTCTTTAAGTTTATTAGTAATAGATTGCTTTAATCGCTTTGTTTCTTTTTCTTTAAGTCCTCTTTCTTCAGAAAGAGACTCTAAAATATTCTTCTTTATTGTTTGAGGTGTGATGTTATGTTCCTCGTTATATTTAGTCTGTTTGTTTCTCCTTCGGTTGGTTTCGTCAATAGCAGCTTTCATAGCTGGTGTTATTTTCTCTGCGTATAATATAGCATGGCCTTCTACATTCCTTGAAGCCCTTCCAATCGTTTGAATAAGTGATCGTGTGTCTCGTAAGAAACCTAACTTATCTGCATCTAATATTGCTACTAATTTCACTTCAGGTAAATCTAGCCCTTCTCTTAATAGATTTATTCCAACAAGCGCGTCAAAGGTACCGTCTCTAAGTTGCCTTAAGATATCAAAACGTTCAACAGTATCTACTTCTGAGTGTAGGTAAGCAATTTTTATTCCTAACTCTGAATAATACTCAGCAATATCTTCAGCCATTCTTTTAGTTAGGGTAGTAATGAGCGCTCTTCCTTTACTTTTAATAACATTTCGAAGTTCATTTAAGAGATCATCAATCTGATTTTTAGCAGGTCGTACTTCAACTTGTGGATCCACTAATCCAGTTGGTCGAATGATTTGTTCTGCTGAAATCCCATTACTCTTTTCAAGCTCATAATCTCCAGGAGTAGCGCTCATGAAAATAATATATTTTATTTTACTTTCCCATTCTTCAAATGTAAGAGGCCGATTATCAAAAGCACTAGGCAATCGCCAACCATATTCGACAAGATTCTGTTTTCTCGATCGATCACCACCAATCATCCCATGAATTTGAGGGATTGTAATGTGTGATTCATCCACAACGATTAAAAAATCATCTGGAAAATAATCAATTAAACACATAGGAGGGGTTCCAGGAGGACGACCATCTAAATGTCTTGAATAATTCTCAATGCCTTTACACCATCCCATTTCCCTCATCATTTCTAAATCGAATTTAACTCTTTTCTCTATCCATTTTGCCTCAGCATATCTCTTTTCATCCCAGAATTTTTTAATTTGTTGTTTCATCTCTAGTTCAATCGATTCTAATGCTTTTATTTTATTTTCTTCAGGAATTATAAAATGTGTTGCTGGAAAAATTCTACAATTTGATAAATCTTTTATGATATCATTAGTAATTGGATGAATTTCTTGGATGGACTCAATTTCATCTCCAAAAAGTGATATACGGATTGCGGTGTCGAGATAAGCAGGAAAGATATCAATAAGATCACCCCGAACTCGTATGACCCCCGGTTTGAATTCAATATCTTTTCGTTCATAATTCATCCTTATTAAACCTTTAATGATATCAGATCGTTTTATAGATTGTCCGATCTCGAGATTAACTGAAACTGCCGTCCAAACCTCAGGGTCTCCTATTCCATATATGCATGAAACTGTAGCAACGATTATTACATCCTTTCGTGTTCTAATTGCATGAGTAGCTGCTAATCTTAACCTTTCAATCTCTTCATTTACGCTAAAATCTTTCTCTATATACAAGCCAGTAACAGGCATATATGCTTCAGGTTGGTAATAATCATAATAACTAACAAAATAGTGAACTGCATTCTCTGGAAATAGTTCTTTAAGCTCATTATACAATTGTGCTGCAAGTGTCTTATTTGGAGCCATAATAAGCGTAGGTTTTTGAATTTCTTCAATTATATTAGCAATAGAGAAAGTTTTACCAGTTCCAGTCGCCCCTAAGAGTGTTTGAAATCTCTCATTATCTTGAATTCCTTTTTTTAAGCAAGAAATTGCAATTGGCTGATCTCCCGCGGGAGAATATTCTGTTTTGATTTTGAAACTTGAACTCATAAGGATTAATATTAAATTAATTAAAGCTATTAATATTCAAATAAAATTTAATATATAGACTATAAGTCTATAGATATTCTAATAAACCATAATTTATGATTTTAATGGTTTTTTAAATAAAAAATAAATTTAATTTATACGACGGTTTCTTGGTGTGAATCTTCGGCCCCTTCTTCAGTTCGCACTAATATTTCTATTTTATTTCCAGCGACTATACTTAATTCCAGAAAATCTTCAAGATCTGAAAGAGAAATCGAAATTGTAATGTATCCTATAGAATTTTGAAGTTCATATGAATTTCCAGTCAACATTGTGTAATTTGCTCCATCTACAAAAGTGAAATTTGCTAATGGAATATAAGTATCATTGACATAAACTGAATTTATAGTTACATTTAGCAGCCCATTATTAGTTATTTTCATTTCTAACTCACTACTATCCACAAATGTTGCTGAATCTTCGATATTAATATTAAAATATGTAGGATCAACAGTTGCAGTAAGATTTGCAGTTGCTTGTGCTGATGTATTAGTGGTTACTCTAATGTCTATTTGATTAGAAACGTTTATCATTAAACTAGTGATATTAAAAGACACTAATGCACATTCTTGAACACCTAATGAGAGATCTCCATATATAAATTCGGTTTCATTGTCAATAGAAATACTAACGGTTTCATTTAATATAATCTGATCTAAATCAATTGGTTGGTCTCCAGTATTTTTGATTAATAATGTTCCAGTCTCATTTGCTTGAATTTTCGATATTGTAGTTCCCTCAACATCTTTAATGATTTGGATATCAGCCTGATCACGAATGGTATGTACGTAGCCTATGTCTGCTGTTTTAGTAGACCCATCAAAAAGAGCAGATACTATCACACCAATCTCATCATTTACATCAAAATCAAAATAATCTGACGCTATTACAGTGATATTCAACTCTTGTCCAGGATTAATATTTTTTATAGGATTAAAATCTACAGAAGTCCAAGTTTCGGTTTGTTTTAAGTATACAGAGTCCATGCCAAGAATAATATCTCCTATGTTTTTTACTCTTAATTTAATAATAGTTGTTCCATTATCGTACGTGTAAGCATATGTTTCATTGAAGTAGATAGGAATGTGTTTTCTAAAATATCCTGTATCTGATGCGAGTACCTCTGGCGAAAGGATTCTCTTTTCACTAAATAATGTTAATTCATAGTTTTCAAAGCTTGACGTAAGCAATATTTCACTTTTTACACCATTAGGGGTAATAACTCCAATTTTATGGTCCGTTCTTACGGGATAGAAGCTTACGATTGAATTCGGCAAGCGAACCAATGCCTTCTCTCCAGGTTGCAGTATTGAAGAACCACTTAAGTATTCTTCAGTAGGAAATACATTATCATCCGTATCAGCATAAAAATCATCTAAAATAGCAACATTTTCTCCAACATTTTCTACTTCTAGATATACATCTGCTGTTATCGAATCAATTTGTACAACTCTGCTATTTTCCTTATTTATCTGAATTTTGCTAAGCACTCCTTCCTTCACAAAAAAATTACTCGTTTGATTTGTAAATGAATAAATTGATCCTTCTGCAGTTGCTTCAACAGTGATTTGAGCAATATCATTTTTGTTAAATGTCTTACCACCCGAATTAATATCAACCCATACTAAATCTTCTTCACTTGCATTTATGATATTAGTACCTACACCTTTTCCTAAAGAATAATTATAGCTTTGACCATTGATTTGCACATCTGAAATAACTAAATTTTTAGTTCCAGTATTTGTTAATTTTAACGTTGCATAACCACTATCAAACACTTCTGGTTGAGAAATCTCAAAGCTCGATTCTAATGCTGTATAATCAACTTTATAAAGTTTAACCATGCCTAAATTAGAGATATAAGCACGTTGAAATACTTTAAAATCATAATCCCCATTATTAGGTATTGAATATGACCACACGTCATCATCAGCATCGCGTCTCGTATTTATTTGTTGTTGGTAATATTGGTCAAAAGTTTGAGGTTCTCCTTGATATGGCGCGGTATCTATGTCATAAAACATTAACCTTACAAGTTGACTTTCAAACCATTTCTTCTCAGGTACTTGTAACTCATCATTAAAATATTCACTCTCATCAAAAACAGAATTATCTGCCCAATTATCTTCTTCAAGTCCCAATGATTTGTAAATTTCATAATTATCATTGCATATTCGAACCATCCAAGGCCACTTTCCCTCATCACCACCCAATCCATTAATAAGAAATCCAAAGTATACTAATACATAATCAGCTTTTAAGCGTCGTAATATTTTTGCGCTATAAACCTCATTTGTCTGCATCAGAGCCATTCCGGTTAAACCAATCCTAGTTTGATTTATCGTAGCATTATCATTTACAGTAGTCATATTACCGATTGGTGTAATCCAATATCCATAGTCCCACCAGCTTACAACGACGGTATCTCCAGGGAGATTTGTTTTCATCCAAGTTAATGTTTCCTCCCAGTCATGATAAATTCCGCCAGGAGCAATTTGACTAGTTGATAACTGAGTTATTGAAATATTAGTAGCGTACATTACTTGTGCTATGCACATAATTCCTACAATAAAATAAACCGCTGTTATCTCCGACTTTCCAACCATTCTTTTTAATTGTCGCTTTCTCTTCCTACTTATTGTTCTTTTTTCTCCATAGAAACTACCAAAAATTTTTAGTACATTTACTAGTCCGTACGCACCTACTAATGATGCTGCGGGAGCAAATAGTAAAATAATTCGAATCATGCTACTTGTAAAATAGAAGATCAGTATGATAAACACCATTAGAAATATATCCGCTGCATCTGATCTTTTAAACGCGAAAAATATTCCAAGAGGCAAAAGCATTAAGGGGATCAAAGTATTATAGTAAAATACACTCCAGGGACTAGGCATATGTTCTGCTACGGAGGCTACTAAATGCATCGAATCACGGAGCAGAGGGCTAAGAATACTTTGAATACGAGTACCGAAACCAAAGGGAATAATGCTTGGAGCAATCCAAATAATAATGGCACCAACTATAACTATTGGAATTATCCCCCATTTTAGAAGATTAACGATTGTGTTATAAAATTTAGGATACTGCGTTTTTTTAGTATAAATTAAATGAAATATTATAAGTAATATAGTAAAGATAAAGATACCTCCGATATTTAAACTTGTAAATAAGTTTCCATAGTTAAAAACAGAAAAGAGCGAGAATAATAGTAATCCAACGCCCGTAATTCCACTATAAGCAATTAAAACATTTGTATCGTATTTATTGGCTAGAATTAAAATTCCAGTAATTAAGGGAAGACTAAGAAACACAAAATCATAACCTCCCCAGCTGAGTGCTAAATATCCGAGAAATAAACCTCCCAAGACAGAATGAACTATTCTACCTGATTTTAATGTCTTAATAAAAAAATAGAAGGTCATTAGTGTTGCAAATACTCCTATTGTCTCATTATCAAAGAATCCAGCAACCGTGCGTTGCATATAACCAACATTAAAAGCCATGAAAAAAGCTGCAAATAAACCACACTTTCGATCTAGTACTTCTTTACCCAGTAGATAGGCTGCAAATACACTTAAACCTCCCATAAATGCAGGAAAGTAGAAGCATACATCATATAGAGAAACATTAATCCCAAGAAAATTGAATGCTTGGAAAATAAATACTACAGTAAATGTCAAACCGGGACGTAAAGCTCCTCTATTAATACCTTCTGGAAACCAACTTTTAAAGTCAAGCCAATTGAAATATTCGAATATGGAATGTTCTGAGAGATAATCTGCACTATAATATTGAATCCAAGGATCGAATGCTTTGATTAGGTAATTTCCATCAACAACAGGGGAGAGACGGATCACTATAGCGACTATAATAAGTAAGATTAATGCTAAAAATAGTAAAATATTGCTCCTTTTAACTGTTAGACTTGCCTGTGTTCTATCCCGGAAATTCCTAAGAGACCGAATAATTTTCGACATTATTTTTTTTGATTTAGATTTTTTAAATTTAAAATAATTACTAAAATTTAGATTATAAAAAAATTCCTTTTCATTAAAAGATTATTTTTTAATATAGTAAGTGGTCTTGATATTATAACAATAGATTATTTTGTGATTGTATTTTATAATTTTAAAGAAGGTTAGGATTTTTTTTTTGGTGATGATTTTAAATGGAAATTGCTAGATATCTTTTTAAATTTTACTATATCGGTTTAAAGAGATTTTACGGTTCACAAAGACAATTAAATAAATTAACTATTGAAGATTGTTTAATAGAAGCATTACTTAAAAAAAATTATATTCTTAGTTTGAGGAATTCTGGTTTTGAAGTAGCAAGTAGGACAGATAGATTAGTATCTGCACGGGGAGCTGTTTTTTCAATAAAGAGTAAAAAAAATCCAATTCTTATGGAGATAAATTCAGCTCTACCCAAGCAAATTGGAGTATGGGCGTATGCTAAAGTACCAATAACCTTTTTATCAAGATTTAATGCTAAATACCGACATTATAAATACTTTATGCCTATTACTCAAAATTTAAATTTAGGAATAATTAATAAAGCGTGTAAAGAATTAGAAGGTCGACATGATTTTAAAAATTTTTCTAAGCGTGATAATGAACATATAAACACCATAAGGGATATGATGTCAATATATACTAGTATAAAGGAAGATTATATTATTTTTAATTTCAAAAGCAAAGCATTCTTAAGACAACAAATTAGACGTATGGTTGCGAAGTTAATCGAATTAGGAATGAACGAAATTAGCTATAACGATTTTAAAAGCTTACTTAATTCTAATGAATACAAATCATATCAACCTGCTAATCCAATTGGATTAATTCTATGGGACGTTGTTTATAATAAAGAAATAAAATTTATACATGATATTAAATCTATAGAAAGGATGAAAAATTTATTCTCTAAATTAGAACAAGAATCAAATCAAAAACGTTTATTATTCAAGATCTTGCAACTTAATAATATTGGCTAATAACGCTTGCAATTGGATCTCTTCTGTCCCTCCTTGACTTAAACGATATTCGAATTCTGCTAAGAGTTTTGAAATTTCAATTTTCATATCTTCTGAAATATTAAGATTATAGATTTCTCTATGTAGATTTTTAATGATATTTATACCAGATAATCCATAATCTTTATTAATATCGTTAAGAAGCTTTATTGAAAATTGTAATTTTCCTGCTAATGCTGTATGAAGTATTTCTTTAACTTTTTCAGGAGGTACTTCACCAGCTACTCGAAATACAAGATCTTGATCAATCTTAGAGGAAATAGTTCCGCAGGATTGGAGATAATTTATAGCTCTTCTGCAATCACCCCTTGAAACATTTACTAATCCATTTAAACCATCTGGTTGAATAGAAATTTTTTCTTGTTTAGCCACATATTTTATCCTTTCTTTTATATCATCATCGCTCAATGGTGCGAATCTAAACACAACACACCGAGATTGAATTGGGGGGATGATTTTATTAGAATAATTGCATATTAGTATCATTCGACAATTCTTGGTATATTTTTCCATAGTTCTTCTTAAAGCTTGTTGAGCTGGTGAAGTCATATTATCTGCTTCATCTAAAATTAAGATTTTAAAAGGAATATCAAAAGGAGGTCTAGCCTTTGCAAAATCTTTAATAAAAGTCCTAATAACATCTATTCCTCTCGCATCACTCGCATTTAATTCCAAATATGTGGAATTAGGAGCCATTTTTCTTCCATATAGTCCTCTTACCATGGCTAAAGCAGAAGTAGTCTTACCTGTACCAGCAGGACCAGCAAAGATGAGATGTGGCATAGATTTATCTTTAATAAATTGCATTAAACGCTGAATAATCGCTTTTTGGTTTACAATTTCGTCTAAAATCCTAGGACGATACTTTTCTACCCAGGGTCTATTATCTAAAGACATATTTATCAAAATAATTTCAAGATATATATAATAATATATAAAAAATACTATTAAGAATTAAAATTTCATTTTTCATTATTAATAAACAATTATATAAAAAGAAACAAAATTGAAAATAATGACGAATTTTAAAATTAGTAAAATTAAATCTCGGTGGATATTAGATTCACGTGGTAATCCGACAGTAGAAACTGATATTTATTCTGATAATGTCTATGCTAGAGCAGCAGTTCCTTCAGGGGCATCAACAGGTGTCTTAGAGGCTTTAGAATTAAGAGATGGGGGAAAAGCATTTTTAGGAAAACATGTGACAAATGCTGTATCAAATGTAAATGGAATTCTAGCTAAAAACTTGATCGATTTTGATGTTAGAGATCAAAGTAGATTGGATAAAGAAATGATCAAGATAGATGGAACTGAGAATAAAAAAAATTTAGGAGCAAACGCAATTTTATCTGTCTCTTTAGCAACAGCAAAACTAGCATCCAAATTACTAAAAAAGCCGTTGTTTTCTCATTTATATGATATTACTTATGGGAATTCTAGGGAAGATTACTTATTACCTATTCCCTTTTGTAATATTTTAAATGGAGGAGAACATGCAGGAAATAATCTTGCAATTCAAGAATTTATGATTGCACCTATAGGTGGAAAATCCTTTTCTGGTGCTATACAAAACGTTTCAGAAGTATATCAAACACTTAAGGGTATTTTACTTAAAAAATATGGTAAAACAGCTGTAAATGTCGGAGATGAAGGTGGTTTCGCTCCAAATCTATCAGATACTCACGAAGCTGTAAATGTTATTGTTGAAGCCATTGAAGAAGCAGGATTTATTATAGGTACAGACTTTTATTTAGCAATGGATGTTGCTGCAAGTGAATTTTATGAGAATGGATTATACAATATTGATGGAAAGAAATTGAATGAAAATGAATTTCTGCAATATTACTTAGATCTGATAGATGAGTATCCTTATATAAAATCTATTGAAGATCCATTTGATCAGACTTCATTTAATGATTTTACTAAACTAACAGCTAAAATTAATAAATCAATTCAAATAGTTGATGATGATCTTACAGTTACTAATATTAAAATTTTAGAAAAAGCTATTAATGAAAATGCTGGTAATGCTTTACTTCTCAAAGTTAATCAAATTGGGAGTTTAACAGAAGCAATTGAAGCGTCTAAAATGTCATTTAAAAATGGCTTTAATGTTATGGTTTCACATCGTTCCGGTGAGACTGAAGATCCATTTATCGCAGATTTAGCTGTAGGATTATGTACAGGGCAAATTAAAAGTGGTGCACCATGCAGAAGTGATAGAACTGCTAAATATAATCAATTATTAAGAATAGAAGAGCTATTAGGAGAAAATGCGATATATCCTAATAATTTTGATGAGTGGAAAAAATTCCAGTAGACCTTATCAATTATACGGCGTCCTTAGTAAACCTGTATATGTTTACATCAATATTTTTTACTCTTTTTTTATGAAAATGAAAAGATCTTTCAAGGGTTAGTTTCAAAGGAAAAATGTAATTTACACTCCAATTATATTTTTTTATATATCTCCGAATAAATTTGCTTACCTCTTCGTTAGCTAAATGGATGGAATATATAACTGATGAGAAAGAAAATGCTTTTTCCAAAAAAATTCTATCTGCTTTTTTCTTCTTTACTCCGAAAGGAGGATTCATAATAGTTGTAATTTTTTGAACCCTATTTAAAAAGGATTGATTAAGTTCAAAATGTCCTATTTCTGCACAAATTGGAAATATTATATTATTAAGTTCAAGGTTATCAACATTTTTTTTTAATATCTTTAAAGCTTTACAATCAATATCAACACTTAATATATATTTAGCCTTAAGAAATGCACTTGCTATTGATAACCTACCTGTACCTGCTCCTAAATCAATTATAACTTGATTAGTAATATCATCAAATTCAAATCCAGCAAAATATATAATATCAACTGCACTAATTGCATCAATGCAATATTGCTCAAGTTCAATTTGTGGGTCCGAGAATGCTTGTGTGTTTTGAATTATAGAAATTAAATCTTTTTTATTTATGTTTATCGCCTAAAAATTCTGCTTATTAAAATTTTTATTTATAATTATGATTAAATTTATTTATTTTATTTAATAATAATTAATTAGGGAAATTAAAAGATTTTTGTAGAAGGTTATGAATCAATCAGCAAAAAACAAGGATATTGTCTTCACAGGTCAGTATTTAGGAGTTGTAGAAGAATTTCTTCCTGATAAACAATCTACCTATGTTAAAGATGGTAAAATTTTTGCTACAAAAACAGGAATACTTCACATAGATAAAAATAAAAGAGAGATTGAAATTAAAAGTCATCAAGAAAAAGACAGAAAAACTGTTAAAATTGGAGATATTGTCATTGGAACTCTTATTTTTCTTAGACAATACTCTATTGGGTTAAATTTCCATACTATTAATAATAAAATTCATTTTAACAGTTCTTATTTAGGAAACATTCATGTATCTCAAATTTCGCATAAGTATATCGAAAAAATTTCGGATGCATTTCAATTAACCGATATAATTCGTGCGAAAGTTATTGATCAGAATCAGAATGAATTTGTTTTAAGTAGTGTAGGGAAAAATTTAGGAGTGATCCATGCTGACTGTGTTATATGTGGGACTGAACTTGAAAAAATAGGAACGAATAAATTAAGATGTTCTAGATGTGGAAATATTGAAACACGGAAACTTGCCATTGATTATGGAAATGTATTAGAAAATTTAAGATATTAAAGTTATTTTTTACTAAATTCAATTTTATAGAAGGGTTCTTTATCTTGACAAGAAAGGGAGGACGAAAAGTTATTCATTTTTACAATTCTTCCGGAAATATTGATAACCTTATCAATTTTTTAGAAAAAGTACAAGCAAAAATTAATTACCTTAATCTTAATTGCACAGTAGATGGTAAAAGTATCAAAATAACTTTATTTGGACCGAGAGATCTTCAATATTTAGCTCAGGAGAGGTTAAGGGAATTAGCTGAAAGATATTTATAAAGAATTTCTGTTTAGAAAACAAAAAAAATTTATTTTATTCTATATTAGATCTATTAAAGTCGAAGATTTTGGTGTAATTTTTAGTGGCTAAAAAAAAAGTCGAACCTGAAGAAGAAGAAGATATTGATGATTTTGAAGATGATTCATTTGAAGATATCGAAAGTCATTATCCTAACCTTGAAGGAAAGAAAGTTTCAGAAATGAAAAGTATCGATGGTATTGAAGAAGAAATAGAAGAAGAAGAAGAATTTGAATTAGAACCTGAAGTTGAATTTCCAGAATACAAACATCTTGGGATAGAGATAAAGAAAGGTCTTAATGAAAATGATTATAAAGTAATAATTAAAGGACAATCTCATGGATTCTGCAATAGCTATGTCAAACATCTATTAAAGGTCGAGGGTATTATTATTTCATCCTATAAAATAACAAAGATTGAACCTCCAGAAATATTTGTTCGAATTGAGAATGGTTATAAAATAAAAGATGTGTTATATAAGGGAATAGAAACTCTTAGAAGTGAAGTAGCTGAAGTTCAAGGAATATTCAAAAAACTTATGTAACTCCTATTTTGAACTATTTTTATGAAAACTTTATAAGAGCTAGTTATTCAACTAGTGTTAATGCCTTATGAGTTTTTATTAACAGATATAAATCAAAACCTAACGGAAAAAGCAATAGGAGCCGATAAAGGTTTAGCAAAAATTGGGGATAGCATCGTAAATTTGACTTATTCAGTTGCTAAATCTATTTATCTAACGAATAATAATTTAAATAG
Source organism: Candidatus Hodarchaeota archaeon (assembly GCA_048887165.1). Classification (GTDB taxonomy): domain Archaea; phylum Asgardarchaeota; class Lokiarchaeia; order Sigyniarchaeales; family SOKP01; genus SOKP01. The sequence goes on from JBHLJZ010000009.1 coordinate 41,936, forward strand.
CAGAATTATAAGAACAGGGATGAAAGTAAGTAAAAAAATATTAGCAGAAGCTTTGAAAGAAGCTAACATGAAAATTTATGCAAAAACTAGAGCTGATTCGCATGATTTAGCAGATACGGTGGAAGCTTTAATCGCTTATATTTGGTTATCTGAAAAAATGTCCACTAAGGAGATTATAGACTTTCTTGCTAATAATCTATCAGGTGATTTAAATAATAGAGTCGAGGAAGTCAATTCTGCCAGATCAGCATTTACAAGACTTTTAAAATTGATAAATAAAATTATACAATAAATAAATTATGAAAGTGGCTCCAATAAATATTGGATTTGATGACGCTAAATTCGAATTTAAATCAACATATAACACTACTAGTTTAATAGGTGTTATTTGTCAAGGTATCAGAATGGTAGATTTCATAAGATCAGATATCACTATTGATGGGGATGATGCTACAGATGCACTTATCTCTATTGTAAAGCAAAAAGAAAAACATATACAATATATTTTTACTGATTCTATTACATTCGCTGGATTCAACATCATTGATTTAGAAAAAATCTTTAACCAAACAGGTAAACCGATTATTGCGATTACAGAAAAACTTGTCGATCTTGATGCAGTTAAAATTGCTTTAATCAAAAATTTTCCAGAAGATTTTAAAATGAAGTTTAATCACATTTTGAATGCGGGTTATTTATATGAAACTCAACTTGAAACTGCAGGCGGTTTTTCAAAAATTTTTTATCATTGTGTAGGAATAAAATCTGATAAAGTACAACCATTATTAGAAAAAGTCTGTGTTGATTCAAAACTTCCAGAATCTGTTCGGCTTGCTCATGTAATAGGGAAAGCTATTTAATTTTCTTTTAAAATGTAGCAATCTCGTATTCTAAAATCTCCTTCATTCTTTCACGCAGTTCAGTTCTTATTGCGGACATTCCATATGTTTTTAATCCGCCAAGCCTTTTCTGCACTTCTTGAGCACTTAAAGCTCCAGGTAAATCTTGCTTGTTAGCGATAGCGATTATTTTAGTACCTAAACTGCGTTCAAACCTATCATAAATTTCTTTTGTTCTTTTCACATTCTCTTCTGTTGAATCACAGACTAAAACAGCTAAACCAGCACCTCTTAGGAAATCTTGCCACATAAACTTAAACCTTCTTTGACCAGCGAAATCCCAGATCGAACATTTCTTCCCATTTAACAGTGAATCTTCTACTTCTAACCCAACTGTAGGAATCCGTTCTTTTGAGACGTCTCTCCCTTGTAATAAAGATAATAATGATGTTTTCCCCACTCCAGTATCCCCTACAAGGCAAATCTTCTGTTTTGTTGTAAAAACTTTATATCAACCCTTTCTAATGCAACATTATGTTAATTAGAAAAGGCAAGAAATTGTTCAAAAATTAAAATAATATTGACATATCATGCGAATTTTATAATATAAATTCTATATTATCAATTCAATAATGAGAAAGGTGTTGGATTTTTGAAAATATCCTCCTATTTATCTTTTTTATATTTACATAACATGAGATTTTAAATAAAAAGTAGATTAAGGTAAGATTGAAAATAATTATCAGTGAATATTATGAATTTTTTACTTGATTTTATTGTTTCTAAAGAAGGTGGTAAAGTAATTTATAGCACTGATTCTAAATTAGATATTGTTAAGGATGTTCTTCTTTTTGGAGGTTTTTTAGAAGCTATAAATAATTGTTATAATCATGCGCTTATAGATGATTTGAAAAAGATTGAAGGATGCCATTATCGAATATCATTTATGGTAAAAAAAGACTTTCAATTTATTGGTTTATCTTCTATAGAAACAGATCCCATATTCGTAAAAATGGAATTTGAATATTACGCACACAAATTCACTAAACTTTTTCAAAATAAATTATCTAATATTTCTGATAATGATGTTCGTATATTCAGAAAATTTAATAAAGAAATTCTGAATAAAAAAGCTATAGAACCATATGTTACGAGTTAAGATAAAATTTTTGATTATATTCTAATTCGTTTTAAAAAAATAATAGATTTGTAAAAAAAGATAATTTAATAAAAAAAAAGCAAAATTCTTTTCATTAATCTCCTGTTTCTAGATCCTTAACTATTCCTACAGCTACAGTTCTGCCCATATCTCTTATAGCAAATCTCCCCATTTCAGCAAAATTTTCATATTTCTCGATGCAGATTTTCTTGATAGGCTGTAATTTGATTATTGCTGATTCATTCCTTTTGATAAATTTAGGAGAATCTTCAATAACTGCTCCTGTTTTTTGATCTAATTTTTTATTTAGTTCAGTAAATTTTGCTGCTATTTGTGCTGTATGAGCATGAATAACAGGAGTATATCCTTGAGCAATAGCAGTAGGGTGCCAAATAACAATAATCTGCCCCGTCCAATTGCCGCTTGGATTGACTACAGTTGGTACATTATTTGGATGTCCTAAACAATCTCCACGACCGACATCCTTCATTTCAAGACCTCTAATACTGAATCCTACGTTATCTCCTGGTTCTGCTTGAGGAATCTCTTCATGGTGCATTTCGATACTGCGAATTTCTCCTTTGAACCCAGTTGGCATTATAACAATTTTATCTCCCTTTTTAAGAACTCCTGTTTCAACCCTTCCAACAGGAACAACACCAGTACCTTTAATTCTATAAGCATCTTGAATAGGCAGACGTAAAGGTTTATCAGTAGGTTTTGGAGGAATTTCGAATTTATCAATAGCATCAATTAAAGATGGTCCTTTATACCATGGCATTTTATCGCTAGCTTCAGTTAAATTATCTCCAGTCATACCACTCGTAGGTACAAATTCTATATTCTTAACATTATATCCTATTTGCTTAAGAAGATTGGATACAGATTCTTTACATTCATTAAATCTATCTTCGCTATAGTCATAATTATCTGCTTTATTTATAGCAACACAGATTTGTTTTACGCCTAAAGTTTGAGCTAAATAAGCGTGTTCTCGAGTTTGACCATTTGCTGCAACTCCAACTTCCATTTCGCCTTTCTTACCAGAAACGACTAAAATTGCAGCATCTGCTTGTGAAGCACCTGTGATCATATTTTTTACGAAGTCAGCATGACCAGGAGCATCTATTATTGTGAAATATTTCGATTTAGTCTCAAATTTTCTAAATGCGAGATCAATCGTGATTCCACGCTGTCGTTCTTCCTTCAATCTATCAAATACATAAGCGTAAGACCAGGAAGGACGATCGTATTCTTTAGCAATTTTTTCTAATTCTCTTGCTTCTCTATCTGAAATAGCACCAGTTTTGATGAGTAAAGCGCCCATCATGGTAGACTTACCGTGATCTATGTGCCCGATTATTACCAAATTCAAATGAGGTTTATCTGTTGGCATAATTCATCAATTTCCTCTATTTTTTATTTAATTAATTAATTTTGAATAGTATACATATTTAGATTAAATGATAACTACTTTAATGATATCCAATATATATTTTTTACTATAATTTTTTGGTATGTTTCTAGGGGGATGATTTGTAGTTAGATTTTTTATCTGGTTTTCATTAACCATCTTTTTTTTTAGAATCCATTAAATATTCACCTTGAAGATCATTATAAAGTTCTTCCCTATTTTCCTTTAATAAAAGAAATATATCATTTAGTTCATTTTGAAATTTAATTCTTTTGCCACACTCATCAATAAATTCTTTAACAACTTTTTCTTGTAAGAATTTTTTAAAGACAAGATCAAGGTTAGAAATATCAAATCTTGTTTCTTTGAAGTAATCTAGTAAATGGTGTAGGTAAAAAGCTTTGATATAAAGATAGTTACTGCTATATTTCTTCTCTAAATCTTTTTGATAAAAGAATTTTAATTGTCTTATTAAGATACCATCATCATCATTAAATAGTATCCTTTTATCTTCGTAATTAAAAGCCCATTCAGTGCCGAAATCGATATTCCTATCCACATAATTAGCGATTAATCTATCAATTCCCGCCTTCTCAGACCACTTATTATGAATATCCCAATTTGGTATTTTTTGCTCACTTAAAGAAATAAATAAATTATATATTTCTTAAAAAATGAAAATAAAAATAAAGTTTAGGTTAAAAGATAATAAACATAAAAAAATATTGATCCTTAATTATTAATAAGGATACTAAAAATAAATACAAAAATCTTAAGTTAGGAACCATGGTAAGAAGTAGGACACCCTTTCCAAAAGAAGGAGAATTTATAATCGGAAGAGTTGCGGAAGTTCAGCAACAATATGTCTATGTTGAATTAGTTGATTATGAAGGGTTGCCTTCTGAACCTTCTGCAAGAGGAATGATTCATATTAGTGAAATATCAAGTCGATGGATAAAAAATATTAGAAACTTTGTGAGGGTTGGACAAAGAATTGTCTGTAGAGTGTTACGAGTTGATCCTGACAAAGGACATATAGATTTGTCTTTAAGACGGGTGAATTCTGCACAGAAAGAAAATAGAATGAAAGAATGGAAGTATGCTCAGAAATTTGAAAATTTACTCCAATTTTTAACAGAAACTGATGGAGTTAATATGAGTTTAGATGAAGCTTATAACTTATTAGGGTGGCCTGTTTTAGAAAAATTCGCTTCATATCAAGAAACTGTTGAAGCACTTAAGGAAAATGGAGAAGATTTACTTATATCTATTGATGGGATTCCTGAAGAAACGAAAAATGCCTTTTTAAAAATAATTGATGAAAATGTAGAAATATCAACAGTAAATATTATAGGAAAAATAAAATTGATAATTCCAGATGGAGATGGTATTGAAAAAATCAAAGATACATTAGGTGAGATTATGAACACAATAAAAAAACCAAAAGAAACAAGAAAATTGAACTTATCATATCTTGGAGCCCCTTTTTATAGATTGGAGATCGTTTCTAAAGATTATTTGGATGCTGAAAATATATTATCTGAAGCAATGGAAATCTTAGATCAAAGATCTAAGCAATATGGGAGCACTTATGAATTTATACGAGATTAACCGTTGATTCAAAAAAAATTTATAACAAATTATGACGAAATATCTTCTAAAATGTAAAGAGTGTAAAAGATACGGATTACATAATCCAGAACTAAAGTGTAAATATTGTGGTGGGCAGTTAATAATCCCACGTCCTCCAAAATTTTCATTAGTTGATAAATTTGCTAAATATCGTATTCAATATTTTAAAGATGAATTTAAAAAAAGATTCGAATAAATTTATGGAATTTCTATTTTCTTCGCAAATTTTTCATATATTAATATCTTAGCATTTTTATATGGTAAATTAGCTACGTCATTTTCTTCAAAAGGACCATAATTAATTAAGTCTATTCCCACCAAGGGTGGTGCTTTCTTAATAAATCGAACTAAGGTATAATTATATTCTATTTCTTGTTGTTCTTCAACAACTTCCTTAGTTTGTGAAGAGTGCTCTTTAATGATTTGTTTCAGTTGTTCTACTTTACTTTCTTCTTCTATTTGTAATATCTTCTGATCTTGTTCTTCCAAAGGTTTTTCAAATTCCTCATAAAGAGTAAAAGCCTTTAATTTTTGAAAGCCTTTAATCGCACTTACCAAATTCTGATAAAATAATTTTTCAGATTCGATCACCACTTTAAGATCAATTTCCTTTAGTGATAACGCAGCATTAATTAATTTAACTTCTCTAATTCTTAAAAAATCCTTAAAAAGATAATCAATATTTTTTTTATAAGAATCTAATAATTGACTTTTAATCTCCTCTTTCTGATTTAGAGGATAATCATTAATATCTTTAAAAATTCTTTTATAATCTTTAAAATTCTCTTCCGATAAAGGCGTTAAATTAACATTTTCAAATTCTTTGAGCCATTGTTCATACAGTTTATTGTATTCTTTTTCTAAGTCCATATGAATCGATATTATTTAAATGATTATATTAAAGAAGTATATTGAAAAATAAAATATTATCTCAAATTATTTTAGCAACTTCTTTACATAATAAAAAGACAGCAATATGATGAGGGATATTTATAATTTCATCTTTTTTGTATGGTCCAAAAATTTCTCCTTTAATCTTAATAGCTGGAACTACTTTTTCTATTATTTTATATTTTTTCAAATTTTCTTGTTCACTTATAAAAATAATAGGATCTATATCTTGATTTTTTTCGTCTAAAGGGTTAAAATCTTCAAGTTGTTTTAAATTAAGTTGTTGAACTCTAAATCCTGTTTTTCCATGTAAAGAACCAGGATATCTAATAAGTCTATGAACGTCAATAGAAACCGGTTTATCAATTTCTGCTCCAACTTCTTTAATTATTCCATCTAAAAATTTATGCCACGTTTTTAATCCTAATCCTTCAATCTCCCAGAGGCTTTTCAAAAAAGATTCCTTATTATTTACTATATATTCAATGATTTTTGTATTGAGACCAAATTTTTCTTGCCTTAATAAATCAATAATAACATCTCTTGGATAATTCAAAAGAATATGTTTAATTTTTTTAACAATTTTTTGAGACCAACCAACATTTTGTTCTAATAAACCAATATCTGAGCCTAATTCGTCTAAACCTAATATATCATATGAGATGTTATCACCTGTTAAATAATCAACAATTTCTCTTCTTTCAGAACTTGATATCTTTCTCATTTTTTGATTTTCAATTTTCAAATGGTATCCTCTATGTCCTGAAAATGCAATTTTTAAATCCTTTTCTTCAATTCCGAAATCTGGGACAAGAAAATCTTGGACTAATTTAAGGATTTCATTCTTTGCAACATTTAAGCAATCATCACAGATCCAAGATAGGTTTTGAATGTTAGTTTTTCCACATTTCGTGCATTTATCAGGAGGCATTCCAATTCCATTATTTTCACAGTCTTTACAATACCATAAGTCATGATGATTTTTACAGGGAGTAAAAAAGTGATCAACGTCAATATCAATCAAAAAATCACAGCCTAAATATCCTTTTTCACTCATATTCGGATTACCAGGATCATTATATAATGTTCCACTCGAAAACAAATGCTTAGGAGGATTTTTGATTAAATAGTTTTTTAAATCTTCAGGTTCTCTAAAATTTTTATGTCGTATCATCATCATTTTATCCCATGGTATAAATCCAAATTCTCTTTGATTATATAAATTAACCAAAGGGATTTCATTTTTTTTTTGTTTGTAATAAGCTTGAAATAACCGTTGTAAATAATTAATCTCCTTCATATTCCTTTCTCACATTATTATTTTGAAAATTTTCTTTTACTTTTTCAATAAACCTTTTTCTTCGAACATAAGATAAAGGATGATTAATTTTTTTATATTCATCTCTTTTTTTAATGTAATACCCCTTTATACATATTTGATCATCATATTTTTTTGCCATACATAAATCTAAGGATTTTAATGTTTCACAAGCATGGGGGATATATTCTTTATTTTTAGCAAATTTCACTTGATAAGTTGTCTTTTCTCTATCAAAATCAGGAAGAATTGAATAGATTTGAATAATTTCTTCAATAGGATAATTTAGGGCAAGTAAGAAGAATAAAATAACTAATCTCTCTATATGAATTAAATTTTGCCCTTCTTTTGCTTTTAATAAAATCTCTTTCATGCATGGAGGATAGATAATATTGATATTTTCTCCTTTTATAAAACCTGCATCTTCAAAATATTCGATTTCTTCTTTCCTTTCTTTCCAAGCTGCTTCAATTTTATCATAAAGTTCTTTAAATTCTTCTATTTCAAATAAACTATCTTTGAGGGTTTTGGTTGAAGATTTATCATCATCTTCAATTTCTAATATCTTATTTCGAACATACTCTTGAATTAACCGCATTAGGTTTTTTTTCTGAATGTACACATAACCATTCTTGATAGCAATATTTACTAATTTTCTATAATCGTCCCTCAAATTATTCTCTAATTTTAAATAATCTAAGTAGTGAATTCTAAAATTAGTCTCAAGCTTTTCAGTATTTTCTTTTCTAATTTTTAGACCATATTGGAACTTCTCTTCAGAATATTGAATATCTAATTTTAATTCAGTACATATTTGATAAACATTGTAATCATTTTCTTCGATTAAGTCATAATAATTAATTTTTGAATACAGATTAGCAATTCTATTCGTAATTCGCTTATTATCAAGTATATATAATAGTATCTTCAATAAAATATACAAATATACATTTGAATTATCTAATTTGTAGTATGAAACATTTTCCAAATTATCAAAAGCGGCTTTAAATATTTCATAAACCCTCTCAAAGATTTCATCTTTAAAATCTTTTGAAAGAATATTAGAGATAAAATCATTCGGGGATTTTTCAGCAATATCACTGTAATAATCTTTTAGTAATGGGAGCCAAGGATAATGCATAACAAGATCAAAAGAAATGCTCAAAATTTACATAATCTCCTATTGAAATTAATTTCTCTAGAAAATCATAATAATTTAATAATAAAATAATCTGAGAGTAAGGAAGTTTATTAAAATATTCAAATAGATTCAAAATTCATCCATATCATCATCTTCATCTTCGAATTCAGCTTCTTCTACTCTTGGAGCAAGGAAATAACTTAATTCTCCGCCTTCTAAGATATTAAAGATCATTTTTAGAGGATTGTCCGTTTTTAATGAAATTTCTAATTTTTCCGTAATTGGTGCAATCTTCAATATAGCTTTCAAAAAGGTAAGACTATATGCTCCGCTACTAGTTTCAGAGATATTGCTTTCTATCAAATCATCAGTTGTTAGATTGTATTCCATTTCTCCTATTTGCCCTGAGGAACTAAAAAGTAATCCCTGATTTTCAATTGCTTTCATATTCAAAATTTCAGAATAAATTTCAGCATCTTTTATTGCTTCAACAAGAAAATCTGCATCAATAACCCATTTAGTCGGATACTCTATTTTTAATAAATTTTCCATGGGGATTTCTTCCGTATCAATGTCTAACATTGCTAAACTAAATGTGCGGGTTCTCGTTGTTCCTTCTCTCTGCATTTTAAGTTTGATTTTTTGTTCTGTTTCTTTAAATTCAATTTCTACTGAGTCATTAGCAGCACTTCTTTTTAGAATTTTATCTAAATCATCTAAATTTAAACCAACTTTGGATTCTTTACTACATTGATATTCATCAAAATTTTCTTTTTTAATTGATAATTTTAATAAACATATGCGGCTTGGATCCATTGCAGTGATCGTAAACTCTTTAGGTGTTACTCGGAACTCAGTCTCATCAATAATACTTGATAGCGTTTCAATAATTCCTTTTAAAATCCGACTATTTTCTAATTTTAACGTAAACGACATATTTTATCCGTACTGTAATTTATTTACTTATTTTGCTTTTATATTAATAATGTTTTATTGGCAATATTTATAAAATTCGGTATTAGACGCTTAATAATACCTAAATTTAATTTTTAAATTAATTATTTATAGTTATCTTAAATTTTTAAAACTATACAAATAAAAAAACGTTTTTAAAATGGAAAAGCAATACGCGGTACAAAGAATAATAAAAGATATACTAACCGATGATACCAGAATTCAAATTACTGGTTATGTAAAAGAAATCATCAATGATGAATATATTATTCTCGATGATAGAACTGGTCTTATTAGAGTAATGATTAAAAATGTTGATTATTCACTCAAAAAAGATCAATTAGTAAACGTGATTGGAGAACTTCAATTGAATTTAAGTGGTGAAAAAGAAATTATAGCGGAGATTATTCAAGATATGTCCAATTTAAACTTTGAATATTATATGAAAATATATAATATTAAAAAAAGTCTCTAAAAATTATTTTAATCCAAAAATTTTTGTATTTCCAGGGTATAACCATTCGGATCTTTAAGGAAGAAATGATATATTTTGAATTTTTTATTAAATTCAGGGGGCTTTGATATTTTCACTCCAGCTTTGACTAGTTTGTTATATATTTTGTCAACATCTTCAGTTATTAAAGTAATAATAGGGTTCTTTTCTTTTACTTCTACAGACAAATGGGTACAAAAACCAACTTTACCTTCATTAGTAATATTAAAAATTTGGCAAATACCTTGATCTTTATATAATGTTAATCCTAAAACATTTTTATAAAAAAAAGAAGTTTTCTTTAAATCTTTTGTGCCTAAAAAGATTATTATTTCTTTGTAAACCATGATAATCCCTTACACTTATTTTTAGAAAATATTGTGTATTAAGATTTGACAATTAAAAGAAAAACATGATTTAATTATTTTATGGTTTAAAATAGAAAATATTATTTAGAGAGAATAATTTTCCAAATTTATAGAATAACAAATCTTAGAGTGTCGTTGCTATGGTCGAGTTTTGTCCCAAATGCTCAAATCTTTTACGGAAGAAAAACATGGATGGTAAGTATTATTTGGTATGTCGATGTGGATTTCAAAAAGAGATGGAATCGAACAAGAGAGAACTTAAAAAAGAAGCAGAAAAAAAGAATGGAGCTTTAGAAAAGAACCTATTAATTCTATCCGAAGAAGATAAAATTTCTGTGCATATTAAAGTTTTGAAGATTTGTCCTAAGTGTAATTATCGGGAAGCTGAGGCTTGGCAAGAGCAGACAAGAGGAGCAGATGAGCCAAGCACTTCCTTTTTTAGATGTGTTAAATGTAAACATACATGGCGTGAATATTGAGTAATTTTTAAAAAGTATTAATTTAAATTAAAGTAATATCTAAGTCTATTTAATTTATCGTGAAAGAGTCCTTTCACGAATTTGATTATGATCTTTTTTCTCGAAATATCCAAGCAAGTAATAAGATTATACAAATTGGTATTAAAAAAGTGATTATATTTTGTGTTGAGATTCGTGTATTTCCACATATATTTCCGTAATAGAAGTTAGGTTCACTGTTATCATCTTGAATATAACAAAATTCATTATTGAATAAGATATTCTGTATTATAGAATTATGAATAGACCCATGAGAAAGTTGAATACCATTTAGATTATTGAAAATATTATTATTTTTAATTAAGATATATTTAGAGAAAGCCAATTGTACCCCATCAAAATTATTTCCTTTAACATCATTATAGCAAACAGAACTATTTTCAACAGAGTTTAAAAAAACTCCTCTCACACCATTACTTATTATACTGTTATGTAAAATTGAAGCATTTTCACATCTTCTTATTGTGATGCCATTATAAATATTATTGCTTAGCGTATTATTGATAAGATATATTTTATCAGATAGATCTATATTAATTCCATCATTGATATTGTAATTCATTTGATTATTAACAAGCATTATTTTTGATCCATACCTTATAACTATACCACTAATTTCATTTTTATTAGAAATGCATTCTTTAATTTCAATATCTTTACATTGCCATAAAAAGATACCATATTGACAGCTTGAGGCGCTGATAAACGAAACGGTATTGTTCGAGCAGCGTTCTAAATAGATTCCAACGGAAGATTGAGACACGCAGAATTTAGAAATTATTGAATGATTACAATTAATTAAAATTATTTGTCCTGCGTTTGAAAAATTTTCTGAATTTAGAAAGTTAACATTTTTATAATAATATAATGGCTTATTATTAACAACGTTAGTTATATCTATGAATTGCGTATATAATCCAAAATAATCAAGAAGGATTCCACAATTATTCATTTGATTTCCTGTAAAGTTATTTTTATCCCCATTTACGATGATCCCCCATTTACAATTATTTATTTTATTGCCTATCAGTTGATTGGAGTCTGTTACATCTAAATTAATACCATACTCACCGTTGTTAACGCGATTATTTATAATTGAATTATTGTATGAAAGCCTTAAGAACATTCCTTCGTGAATTTGATTCAAATTAACAATAGAATTATTTCTTATTATGTTGTAAGTTAAATCGTATCCAAAAAATGCGATATATCTATCCCAAGCAGGATGTATATAATATTTATCATTATTTTCAATAATATTTCCAGTGATATTGCAAAATGACCCAAATCTTGAATATAGTCCAAAATAAGTACAATCTATAATAATGTTTGATATAAATCCAATATATTGTGAATTAATAGAATAAAATCCATAAGGATTATCTTTTAAATAATTTGAGAAAATATTTAGATGTGAACAATTGTTTAAAATTATAGCTTGATAATATAAATTAATACTATTATTATATATCATTCCATTTGATACATTCTTTAGAACAATACCATGGAACATATGCCCAATAATACCAGTTAAATTACAATATCTTATTTTAAAATAATCGTTACTATTTTCAATTGTAATAAAAGCTCCTTCAAATTGATTTATTATTCTTATATATTCAATGATAAAAGGATCAAGAATTGTACCTGAGCCTTTACACCAGTCATAGGATGAATTAGTTTCTGTCCAATTATTATTTATATGAATTTTATATGAAATTATATTTTCACTTGAATAGCTTGGAACTTCTTTATATCTTAAATCATCTACTTTCGCTGTATTATTTTGGTTTAAATCGATTAAATTTGCCTGATAAATATTCAATGGAATAAGGATTATAAAATTTAGAGTTAAAAAAGTAAAAATTAATATCGTTTTGTTTATCTTCATTTAAATTCTTTATTTAAACTTAATTAAATTAAATTGAGTTAAATCAATTTATTTAATTTACTCTATTTCTGACAAAAATTTAGTATAGTATTAATTTTTTTTTAGTCCAAATAAGAATAGTTTTAGGAAAGAACTTCTAATATCTTAGTTAAAATACGGGCTTTACCCCCAGTTGATTGTAATAAAGTCTTTCCACACACTAAACATTCAACATCGGTTGCAGCACAGCCAAAAACTATTTGTTGATTGCCACAGTTCAAACATTTTACTCTTAAAAATCTGCTTTTTGGTTGTGGAATTAACTCGCTTAACTTTTTCGCTTTTGTCATAAATAATATCACTTCTATACTTCCTGTAATTCTAATCTTTTTACTCTATATGATTTAGCATACTGCTTTTTTCCACATTCAGAACATTCAAGCAGGGGTGTCGTTTTTTTGTTTAATTTAGCGTTCTTATGAAAGATCTCTTTGGGAAAGCTTCCATAGCCTTTTTTCTTTCTTTCCACTCTCCTACGACCCTGATTTAGCATTCTTTCTTTTCCCTTCTTATAAAGAGCCACATTATGTTTTGTATGTGATCTACATTTTGGGCAATATCTATTTATAGTTCTGGGATACTTCAATTTCTCTGTACCATGAGCTTCTAGATTATATTTATTAATTATTTATAAATTTTAAACTTTATTAGTACTATTTAATTTCTGTAATAGATAAGTTCCATTTAATAAAAAATAATTTAAATTTTACTTACATACTTTTAATAAAACTTATATTAAGAATTATGACATTTAAAGACAAATTTAAGGAAGGCATCATAACTGCTAAAGACTTTTCACGAGAAGATATAGAATATATTTTGAAGAAAGCAAAAGAGATGATAAAGAATAAGAGATATTCAGATCTCCTTAAAAATAAAATATTAGCGACTCTTTTTTTTGAACCTTCCACAAGAACTCGTTTAAGTTTCGAATCAGCAATGTATAGACTTGGTGGTAACGTAATAGGTTTCCATTCGGGTGATGTCTCTTCAATTAAGAAAGGCGAGAGTATCGCAGATACGATTAGGACTGTAGAAAATTATAGTGATGGAATAGTGATTAGACATAATCTAGAAGGCGCAGCAACTTTAGCAGCTAAATTTTCCAAGGTACCGATAATAAATGCTGGATCGGGAAGTGGTGAACATCCCACTCAAGCTCTCTTAGACATATTAACCATAACAGAAGAAGGTGGAAGTTTAGATGGTATCAATATTGGAATTATGGGGGATCTAAAATATGGACGAACAGTTCACTCTCTCGCAATATTATTATCAAATTATGATCCTAATATCTATTTCATTAGCCCAAAGGAATTAATGTTAAGAAATAGAGATAAAGAATTTTTACTGCATAGAAATGTAAAATATAAAGAAATAACTCAATATCGAACCGTAATTAAGATTTTAGACATTCTTTATGTTACAAGAATTCAAAAGGAGCGATTTGCTGATGTTGAGGAATATGATAGAGTGAAAGGATCTTACATTTTTACAAAGGAAGATTTAAAAGACACTAAAGAGAATTTTAGAATAATGCATCCTCTACCAAGAGTAACTGAAATTTCTCCTGAAATTGATAACTCGCCAAAATCAATTTACTTTAAACAAACTTATTATGGAATCCCTATGAGAATGGCGATCTTAGCTGAATTATTAGCTGATTAAACTTTACATCAATATAACTTAATTTTGTTCTTTAAAAGAGAATGCTCTCAATTCTGATTTAATTAAGAGCTTTATTATAGAATTTAATTTTATCATGTCTGAATTTAAAATACAATTAAATACAATGCCTCCATCAAGAATATTCTGAAATCTTTTAAATAATCTAACTTTCTTTTCTACTGATAGATTTGCGTCATTTCTTACAATTTCCATGCAATACTTTGTAGGATCTTTTGATAAATTGGTATTATTAAAATAAATTGAATCAGACAAATAGCTATCTTTATGTGGTTGGCAAAATACAAATTTTTCTTGTTCATTTTCATTTTTTTCGTTAATAGAATCCTTTAATAAAGTTAAAATTTCCAGACCAAAAGTTTCACTTGATTCAATTCTATCTAGCTCAATTCCACAATGATATTTTATCGCTTGATTTAAACCAAAAAAACTTATTGCTTTCATAGAAGTATTAGTCCATTCACTATTTTCTTTATTAAAAAATTCGGAAACCAGAAAATTCCAATCATATATTGATTTTAATTTTTTACGTGTTAGTTTTTTTTTAATTTCAAAAAGTTTGAATACAGATTTTAACTTTTCAAGTAGAAGATCATAAAAAAGAGTATCATTCTGTTTTGATTGGAGAGCAATTGCATGTAAATTAATTAAAATCTTATCTAAAATTATTTGATTATTATGAGAACCATCTTTTTCATGCAATACAGGGTTAATAATCGTTGAATTTAAGAGAAATGAATTATTATTCCTATAAAATACTAGATCATCGAATAATGAATAAAATTCAATTTCATTCTGAAAAACCTCATTCTTCAAAAATGAATAGTCAAATAATAGAGATGGATTTTTCAGATTTTTATATAACTTATCATTAGAGTTAAAAAAGTTTAAAAATTGCTTGTTATTCTCAACTTTGAAAGATTTTGGGTTATTAATTTCGTTATATGTAAATTCTAAAGTTAAATGAGACTTATCATCATAATAACGGTTATTAAGACTGAATATCTGTGGTATTAAGACTCTCTCAATAGGAGATTTATTATTAATAATTTGAAAAAGTGAAAGAAAATCTCCATTAAAATTCCCTAATAAGATATCCTCGGAGAAGTATGGATTAAATCTGCTTAAAATTTCAAAAAATTTAAGGATTATATCATTTAAATCTAGAACGTTATCAATTTTATTCACATTGAGTGAATACGTTTTTGAAATGAAATCTAATATTGAACTACAACTAAGATAAAAACCCAAAGGTCTTAAACTCCAATAATTTAAATTTAGCAATGCTATCTCTCCGGATAAATATAAATCAGCTAAATCTTTAGGTAATAAGTTTAGTAATAAAAACTGTTCTGATGCATCAGATCCCAATTTATTTAGAAACAATTCTGGGTTTAAGTTTGAATTTTCGAAATTTTTTAAGGCTTCATAAGGCGGAGTCCCTAAACGGGTTAATTTGTGTCTAATTTCTTCTAATCCATTTTCTAATAAAATTCCATTAATATATTCTCTCATTAAAGGAGCTGTAAGATATTCTATATTCGTTTTCGAAAGTCTTTCTTCTACTTCATTGGCAATTTGTTTTGCGAGAAATCTCTCTACTTGCCCTTCCTTAATTAGATACTCTTCTATTTTTTTTACATTAAAAGGCTCTTTTGAGTATTTTGAAGTTCTAATCATTATTGTCCTATTTTGATCGTTAAGAATCTTTTCGATTGATAATATATTTTTTAAGACTTGTTTTCCTAGAAAATTAAGAATATATCCATCTTCCGAAGAATCGATGTAATTGCTATTTTTTAAAGCTTTAAGATGGAAAGAAAAATTTATTGAACCAGGATAATTACCTAATACTTCTTTTTGCAATGCTGAAAAAGATAGTGGTCTACGAACATTATTTAATTTCTTTAAAATATCTATTCTAACTCTTTGACCAAGTATTTTAAGATGTTTTTCTAAATTGTCTATATTTATGTCGGCATCCACTTTTCTTATAAGAATTTATCTTCTTGCTAAAAAATGCTTAACTAAATTATGATTTTATCGGTATATAAAAATTTGGGAATTTTGCGTATCAAATATTAATGCTGATAATATCTAGGTGATATTAAATTATAAATAGAAAAAATTTGGTAAATTTCTCTATGAACTTATAATTTTACTCCACAATTCTGACAAAAATAAGCATAATCTGTATGAATCTCTTTACAATTATTACATATTAACACATTCTTAATACTTTGAATGTTGTTATTGATTTCTTCTATAATTTCCTTAATAGCTTCTTTATAGTATTCCTTTGGATTTTTATTTCGAAAATCCTCAGTTTCAACCAACCAGTTTCTTTTTTTAAGTGCTTTCATTAAAGTTTTCCTCAATTAATATGAAATTTAATTATAATTAATCCCCAATTGATAAACTACTAATTTATTATTTAAATGAAACTGGTAAATCAATGAACTATAAGATACTCAAAGAATAATATATATTAATATAATCATCCATTTTTTGAAATAATTAGAAATTTACTAATATTTTCAAGAAAAGAATAAAATTTTTGATAATAATAACTAACAAATAATAGAATTTAATAATCAAGTATTGTACTATCGTGCTGAAACGGCAATTCTTTCAATTTCATCTTTTCTTTTGACCGCTCTTGACTCTTGACTATTTTTTGCGGCCATTATTAATTCTTGTGCTAAATTAGATTCAAAGATTCTTTCGCTAGAATGTGACCTTGCACCTATTGCTTGAACCAAATACTTAATTGCCAAATCAACTCTTCTCTGAGGGGATATGTCTACTGCTGAAGCATAGCTAATTCCGCCCATTGCTATCTTGGTAGTTTCTTCCCTTGGTGCGGCATTGCAAATCGCGTCTACTAAAACTTGGATGGGATTTTCACCCGTATTTAATTCTACTAGTTTAAAAGCTGCTTTTAAACTTTTAATCAACTTACTTTTTTTTCCGGAACTATAAGAACTTTTATGACCTTTAATTTTCGAGCTAATAAATCCAGGAGCCAGAAGTCTATTAGTAAATCTTTCGATTATCGAAACTCGTGAAGTTTTCCAAAATCTTCTATGTTCATGTCTTCCTGCTGAATGTGGAACTATTATTGGTCGTAGGTTAATATATCTTTCTAAAGTCCAATCACTAACCTCTACACCATCGAAAGGCCACTCATTGAATAGTTTAACATCTTTTTTAGTTTTACTCATATCCAATTACCTTTTTAACGCATTGGTTTTTCCTTCTTTCCAGCGATAAGTGCATCTAGTGAAACTCCATTCACTTTAACCACTTTCCATCTTACGCCGGGGAGATCGCCAATACTTCTGCCTTTCGCGCCTCCAATTCCTTCTACAAGAACTCTATCATGTTCTTCTATAAAATTAAGGGCGCCGTCTCCTGGTAAAAAAGCTGTAACACCCTTTCCATTTTTTTTAAGTTGAACACGTACACATTTTCGGATTGCGGAGTTTGGCTGCTTGCTTTCTCTTCCAACTTTTTGCAGAACAATCCCGAGAGCTTGAGGCGCTCCCTCAAGAGGATCAACTTTCTGCTTGAGTTTGAGCTTTTTCCTTTTATATTTAGTTTTACTCCATCGAAAACGTCGTCGATTTTTTCTTAATTGACGAGCTGCATAGAGTCCTTTTGGTTTTCCCATGATGATATTTTCGAATTTAATTTATTATAATAGGTAAAGTATTATTCCTTTAAACTTAAAATTTATGAAATTAAGATTTAAAGATTTAGTTTTTTGTATTTATTATAACGTTATCAATCTCAAAATGACGTATAACAAGTTCTTTTATCTTTCTAATCATTGAGCCCTCTTTACCAATGGCTTTTCCACGATCTTGCGGTCGAACCGAAATAATTACTGTTTTCTTTTCATTTTTACTTTCTTTAATTTCAATATTTTGAACTCTGATTGAATTTTTTGCAGTATTAAGAATATACTGAATAAACTGTTCAAGATTATCAGACCATGGTATAATATCTATCTTCTTTTGTAATTTAGCCATCAGATCTTTTACATGTTCTCCCGCTTTACCTATGGCTTTTCCAACATCTTCTTTTTTCACTAAGAAAATAATAATTTCTGCATTATTTTCTGGCGATTCGAAAATTAGACAATCTTTAATAATAGCTCCAGAAATATTATTAAATAGAGAAATTAGTTCCATTGATTGTCTATCAATTCTAATATTTTTCCTTAACATCTTATATGTTTTCTCTTCAAATTTAATTGCTCTTTGTTTTTAATGATAACAAATCAGAATCACCGAAATCATTTATACCAACTATTGATACCATATAAGGCTTTCCCATAGCTAAACCTAAATCCCATGAGGATCCTAAATACTTATAAATAAATATAGGATTTTCTGATAAGGAATTATAATAACGCAATTGGTGCTCTAACTCAGCTGGACAGTTATTACTAATAATGAGCATTTTAAAAGAATTCTGTCTTAGCTGTCTTAGAACTTGACTTTTACCATAAACCAGTTTCCCTGTTTTATAGGCGACTCTGATGTTAGAATTAACATCAAATTCCTTTACTTTTTTTCTAGATAAATCAATAGATTCACTTATCTTCTTGTTTTTCCTTGCCATCGTTTTAATAAATAATATCTATTTTAAAATTTGATAATAAAGTAATAAAAAGTAATACATAATAATTTAAATTTTTAATGTAGATTCTGCTTTTTCTTTGTTTTGATTATTCGAAAATTTGCGATTATATGTCTAAATATTTATTATTTTTTCGATTTCTTTAGTATCTCTAAATTTGCATCCAAATCGAACATGATGTTCACTCTTCCTGTCCCAATAGGGGTTACTTGCCCTATTATAACATTCTCAGGGATTCCAAGTAACCTTTCTTCTTCCCCGTATAAACCAGCGTCTAATAATTGATTAACTGTTACTTCAAAGGCAGCTCTTGCAAATACACTTGATTTAGAACCTGAAATTCCATGCCTACCGATTGATTGGATTGTTCCCCCTACACACATCAAATCAGATAAGATTAATAAATGTCTTAGATCAACATCTAACCCTTGTTGTTCTAAAACTTTCTGAGATTCTTTAATTATCATATTTCGTGCAGCTTCGATCCCATAGAGTTTTTCTATTTCATGAATATGATTTGAAACTGTTCTTGTTGTATCAACACCTTCGATCTGTACTACACCTTGCATGTTTGTACCTTCAGTCTTAATTACCCATTCCTTATTATCATCTGATGGTGTTAATAAGCCCCTTTTAATACCTCTAATCCCTTTTACAACTTTCTTAAGGATCTTTTCCCTTAATTTTTGAAGGTTTTGGAGATCTTCAATTCCAGGGTCAATTATAATAGAGTTACCTTCACGTTTTATTGTACCCTTTTTTTTATACCGTTTTAATACCTCCGGTATTTTTTCAAGATCTATACCTTTCTTTTCACAAATTTCAGGGATCACATTTATGATAATATTCCAATTAACAAAATCTAAATCTACATCATGAGTTATTTGTTCGATACGAATTTGTTCAATTCGATTATGAACTTTAAGCGCCTTATCTTCAGTTTCACGATAACCTTCTTCTAATAAAATAGTCATTTGAGGTGTAGATGGAAAACGACGAGCGTCTACTATCTCGATTAAACGTGGTAAACCTTGAGTAACTGAAAATTCTTCAACTCCTGCATAATGAAATGTTCGTAATGTCATTTGAGTTCCAGGTTCTCCTATCGACTGAGCAGCTACGGTACCTACCGGTTCGCTTGTTTCTACAATAGCATTGCTAAAATTAATATATATTTTATTTAACAAATAATCTAATTGTTCTTCTTCTAGTTCCTCATCCTTTATTCGCTCTCGAATTTTGTCAATCAAATCATCTGGAACTCCATCTGATTTCAATTCATCCAACTTTTTTTCCAACATTTGTTTTGTTATTTTTACCATTTAATTCAACCTGCTTATTGGTTCTTATTTATTCTCCAAATTTTTCTTTTCTCCACTCTTGATATCCCTTGGTTGATTTACCTCTCCAAATTGCATTTTTTCCTGTTTCAGCTTCAAACATTTTCATGAGAGTTTCTTCATCTGGAGTTTCTTTAATTTTCTTTGTTTCTTTTATTTTTGAGCTTTTATCTTTTTGAGTCTCTATAACTGGCTTTTCCTCTATTTTAGCTTTTTTTGGATGTTTTTTAATATCTTCTTTAATATTTTCAACATCTAAAGCTTTAGCCTTTAAAAGCAAAACATCAAGATTAACTGCTTTTCCATGATCTGTATGCATTGGATCAATGTTATCATCACCATAACTAAATTGAATAATATTTTTATCAGAATTCCTTACTGTGCCATCATTTTCAATGACCATATCTTGTAAAGCATTTACTAATCGTCGTTGCATGTACCCACTAGTAGAGGTTCTAACCGCCGTATCAACCAATCCTTCACGGCCTCCCATAGCATGAAAGAAAAATTCTTCAGGCTTTAATCCATTTCGATATGATGATTCTACAAAACCTCTTGCTTTAGGAGTAAGATCATTTATTTTAAAATGAGGAAGCGTCCTTAAAGTATAACCTCTATTTATTCTTTCGCCTCTAATTGCTTGTTGACCAACTACAGCAGACATTTGACCAAGATTCAAGATATTACCTCTTGCACCTGATTTTGTCATGATAACTGAATGGGCTTCATCTCCAATGAAATGAGCTGCAACTTCTTCAGCTTTTTTACGAGCTTCTGCTAAAACTTGTCTTATTCTCAGTTCCAAAGTTTCTCTCATTGAACGTCCAGGAGCTCTCTTTAAAATTTTAGTATCATTCTCATAATAAGCTTTAATAAGTTTATCTGCTTCTTCATTAGCTTCCTTTAATATTTTTTGAATGTCCTCATAAGCATGACCACTAACATATACTTCATCTAAACCCATAGTCATTCCATTCTGACGAATAACGTATAGAAGCATTTTTGTAGCATTGTCTAAAAATTCTCTTCCTCGTGCATTTCCATGATCTTTAATTATTCTTTGTAAAATACTATTTGATTGCATTGCTCCAAATGAATTCTCATCGATAGTACCTGTTATAAGTCTTCCATTTTTTATTTCGACATAAGCATCATAACTACAATCTTCCTCTTCACATACTTCACATTTCTTGCAAAACTTAGATTTAACCCGGATATTTAAATCATCTGGGAATAAGCAACTAAAAATATCTTTTCCAGAATACATTGGTTCAGGATCTGTTGTGACAGGTTCTAGGTGGTCTATTCTGAAATTTGGGTTAGAATCAAATATTCCGCCCATATTTAAAAGCATTAAGGTATCCTTTTTATTGTATAAGGATTCTTTACTGGTAAATTGAAACACAGAAGAAATAAAATCTTGGATCCCACCTACTATTGGTCCTCCAAATCTAGGAGATAAAATATGTTCTTGAACTTTCAATAAGAGTTCTGCTTCTGTACGCGCCTCTTCGCTTTGAGGTACATGTAGATTCATCTCATCCCCATCAAAATCTGCATTATAAGGTGGACAGACTGTTAAATTCAACCGAAAAGTTTTACCATCCATAATTTTAACTTCATGAGCCATTATTGACATCCTATGGAGAGAAGGCTGCCGATTAAATAAAACAAGATCACCATCACTTAAATGCCGCTCAACTGTAAATCCTGGTGCCAACATATCAGCGATAATTTTTCTATTCTTTACATATCTAAGATCAATTCTTCTGCGATCATTTCTAATTATATAATTTGCTCCAGGATGTCTATGGGGTCCATTTAGAACCATTTGCTTCATTTCTTCTATATTCCAATCATTTACATTCGTTGGAATAGTAAGAATTTTAGCTATATCAATTGGAACACCAACCTCATTAATACTAATGTATGGGTTTGGAGATATTACACTTCTAGCGGAAAAATCAACACGTTTTCCACTTAAATTGCTTCTAAATCTTCCTTCCTTGCCCTTTAATCTTTGAGTAAGTGTACGTAATGCTCTGCCTGATCGATGTCTAGCGGGAGGGATCCCTGAGACTTGATTATCAAAATAAGTAGTAATATGGTATTGTAACAACTCCCATAAATCTTCTACAATTAAGTGAGGTGCACCTGCATCAATATTCTCTCTTAATCTTTGATTAATTCGAATTACATCTACTAGTTTATGTGTAAGATCATCTTCGGACCGGATTCCACTGTCCAAAGTTATTGAAGGTCTTGCGCAAACTGGTGGTATTGGTAAAACAGTAAAAATAACCCATTCAAGCCTAGCGTTTTCAGGAGAGATTCCTAAGATTCTGAGGTCATTATCGGTCATTTTTTTAAGGCGTTCTAGAATCTCGATAGGTGTAATTCTTCTTGAACCTTTAGCTTCTTCTTCTTCATAGAAGGTGGTAGGTTTTTCAATTATAATTTTTTTCTTTTTCGCCCCACAGTAAGGACAAATTTTTGCTTTTCTTGCCCTTTTAAAAACTAATCTAGTAGCATCTTCATCTCCTTCAAAAAAGATTTTTCTGTGTTTTATTTGTTCTTGTTTAAATCTTTCTTTTTCTTCTTCAGTAAGCATTAAACGCGAACATTCGGGGCATATCGATCTTAAAACTTTTAATACCTTCTTAGCATAACCTACGTGAATAACCGGACGGGCCAATTCTATTTAGACGGAAGAGACGATGCGCCTCTTTCAGTGCCCGAAGTGTCCCATACAGTTACTCACTAAATTACCGCAAGTTTGACATCTCTGACCAGGTTCAATCGTTCCAAGGCGCTGATCCATTAGTCCACTTGGAATAGGTAGCCCATCTTCATCATAAGTGTCTGCAGTAATTATTCTAGCTGCAGACATTTTACGAATTTCATCGGGACTTAATAAACCAAATTTGATCTTTTCGATCATTTTAGTACGACTATATGTATAGCTCATATACAAAATACCTCCAACTTTTTAATATTTTAAAAAAAAAATTTTCTTTTAAGAAATAAGTATAATTCATGGGAGAAAATTCCCTCTATAATAGTAATATAATGCTAATTTTAAAAAATAAGAATACAAGTCTTCCACTGTATTTAATTAAAGATTGCAAATATTAAAAATTTTTCTGTTTTGAGCCCTTAATTTTTAGGATAGATATCTAGCTCACACACGTTTACAAAAAACTATCTCTAGTTAAATCTCCAAATCTTTCAAATCTGCAAATCTGTAAGTATAACAATCAGTAATGAATAAATTTAAAGCATAATTAAGAATTTTTTCCCTATGCTCTTCTAAATCGATATTCTTATACATGCTGTCTAATATTGGGATAATCAAAAAAAACCTTGCATAACTTAATAAATTATCTGAAAGATTATGAGAAGGCTCTTTATACTCCTCGTTTGTCAAATACTTAAA
This sequence comes from Candidatus Hodarchaeota archaeon, assembly GCA_048887165.1. GTDB lineage: Archaea > Asgardarchaeota > Lokiarchaeia > Sigyniarchaeales > SOKP01 > SOKP01. Next base: position 65,702 of record JBHLJZ010000009.1, read on the forward strand.
GGATTGCCTTAGTTTGACTTCTAAAATGTCCTCAGTTAATTTACTAGCGCCCACCTGGATGAACAAATCATATACTAAAAATAAAAAATTTGAGATTCTTTCATGAAAAAACTCTTCATACCTTGGATTAATTCTTGGCAAAGGATTATTGTGTAATTTTACTGTAATTTTAAAGTGTTAAAGAATAAGATAACAAATCCAGCACTGTAAGTAAAAAAAGCAAGCAAATATTAAAAATTTTACTATTG
>JBHLJZ010000010.1:0-64259 GCA_048887165.1 Candidatus Hodarchaeota archaeon
GTGTACCTAAAGGAGGTAACTGTTGTTCCAAGGCTGGAACAGCTTCGTCTTGAATACCTAAAAGGGCATCAGGAACTCCTTCAGCAACTTGATTGACGATAATTTGATTTAAAGTGTATCCTGTTGGTACTAAACCAATACCAACAGCTAGTAAAATAATTCCTATTATTAATTTAGATTTCGACATAATTAATATTTTGTTAGTGGCTTATTTAAAAGTTATTATAAAAATATAATTTATACCATCTTCACTGTTTTATTTTCATGGGGATTCAAACTTTAAAAAGATATGGAGCCTAGAAAAAATAAGAGAAAACCACTATCTTTAGAATTTTCAAAACTTCTTATTATAGAGTAAAGATTAGTAAGTGAAGTGATTTATTCTTAATAAAAAGCCTATTTAAAAAAATATAAATGCTATTGTGTAAATATTAATAATATCAATATCTCAATCTAATAATCAAAAAGCATAACGTTCTTATAGAAATTTGTGTATTTTAATTATGGATACTATTTGAATCCGAAAAAATGAGCAAATATGTAAAAGATCGTGGCGAATTATTTCGAATACTCTATGACAAATTAGAGCAGGTTAAAAGAAGCGATAATAAGGTAGTTCTATCTATTGTAATACCGTTATACAATGAAGAAGAGACCATAAAGAATGTTCTAGAGCGTATGCCTAAACATAAATTAGTAGAAGTAATTGTCATAGATGATCATTCAACCGATAATAGTTTTAATATTGTCAATGAAATAAAGCATGCTAAAGTAGGAAATAATATAAGATTGATTAGACACAAAAAAAACTTAGGATATGGAAAAGCGCTGCTTACAGGTATTAAAAAAGCTAGAGGAAAAATTATTGTAACTATGGATTCTGATGGTCAACATCGCCCAGAGGATATATTTAATCTTGTTGAGCCAATTTTAAATCAAAAGACTGATATTGCAATAGGATCAAGATATCAAGGTACATATAATTATAGATTACCACTATCAACAAGACTGGGAGAATCTTTTGTGGAAAAAGTTATTTTTATTCTTTTTGGGCAGAGGATAATGAATAACCAAAGCGGGTTTAGAGCTTTTAATCATAAAACACTATCAATATTCGACGGTATTAAATTTGAAGGATATGCATTTACAACAGAGATTTTACTTAAAGCAGCTTTAAAAAATTATAGAATTAAAGAATGTCCAATTCATCTTCTTGGTCGAGAATATGGATCATCAAAAATAATATTAAATACTCTTACTCAAAGAATACTTCTATGCTTTATTTATTATACTCTTAGAAAAATTAATAATCCTTATTATAAAAAATGGATGATAAAACGAATTTTATTTTTAAATAAAGTGCCGCCAATAAGTAAGCAGAAAAGAGATAATTTAATTCACTATAGAAGGGAAACCTGGATACTAGTTGCTTGAAATCTATTTTTGGTACTCTGTCTTATAAAGAAATTCAAAATTGAATAAATTTAAATTATATAAATAGTATATATTAGTAATTTTCTTCAAATAATTCAATCTTAAGAAAAAGTAAATTATCCAGAGCTTCAAAAAATAATTTAAAAGATGTAATCAACCATGGAAATTCAAGGAGATAGACTTAAGATTACAGGGAATAACTATGAAGAATTGTATAAATACGTAAAAAAGTTTGAAAGTGAAGAAGAAAAAACAGTTATCTCGATTATTATACCTGTTTATAATGAAGAAAAAACAATAAAAAAGATCTTAGAAAGATTACCCAATGATAATTGTGTTGAAATAATTGTTATTGATGATTATTCAACAGATAATAGTATCGAGGAGATAAAGAAGGCTAAGAACTTTAGAAGTATTAAACTTTTAGCGCATAATGTAAATAAAGGATATGGTAGAGCACTTTTAACGGGTATAGAAGCTGCTAATGGAAGAATAATCATTACTATGGATTCTGATGGCCAGCACCGTCCTGAAGATTTACTAAATATCATTACGCCAATTTTAGATAATGAAGCGGACATTACTATTGGATCGAGATATAAAGGCTCTTATAGCTATAAATTACCTTTAACTACCAGATTCGGAGAAGCATTTTTAGAAGTGATTATAGAGTTATTATTTGGGCAATCAATTAAAAATAATCAAGGAGGATACAGAGCATTTCACAGAAGAGCCTATAAAATTTTTGAAAATTTGAAATTTCATGGTTATGCTTTTACAACGGAATTAATATTGTCTGCTTCTTTAGGCGGATACAAAATTAAAGAATGTCCCATACACTTATTAGAACGTGAATATGGAAAATCTTACATCAATTTGAATAAGTTATTGTATTCGTTATTGCTGTGTATCGGATTATATTTTTTTAAAAATATTAAAAGAATTCTTATCAGAAAATAAAAACTTCATAATTTTCCGTTATAAACATTTTCTATTTGTTTTACGATATTTTCCCAAGAGTATTTCTCTTTAGCAAGTTTTATGTTATTATTTTGTATTTTTTTTATTTGCTCATCATCAAGGTTTAAAGCTTTTATTAATTTCTCTGCTAGTTGAGGAACATTTTTAGGTTCTGCTAAAAATCCATTTTCATTTTCTTTTATAGCTTCAGGAATACCTTCTGTCGAAGAAGCTACAACAATCAATCCTATTGATAATGCTTCTGCGATACTTAAGGGAAATCCCTCATGGAGAGAAGGAAGACAGAAAATATCAGCTGAAGAATAAAACTCTGGCATTTTTTCTAAGTGGATAGCTTTTAGAAATGTAAGATTTGACATTACATTTAAGTTCTTAGCAAGACGTTTCAACTCATTTTCTAAATTTCCATTTCCTAAAATAAAGAAATGCACTCGTTTATAAGACTTTAAAACTATTGGGATTGCCCTAATTAAATATTCAACTCCTTTCTGAACATCTAATCTCCCAACAAAAATCACTTTCTTAAAATCACTTTTCCCTTTCAAATATTTATTTAATAAATTAGATGACTCAATACGAGAAAATTTTGTTATATCAACACCATTAGGAATAACAATTAACTTATCTTCTTTAATTTTGAAATTCAAAAAGCGATTCTTAAGGGATTCACTTACACATATCACTTTTTTAAGTTTTTGATAAAGATATTTTGTGATAAATGCATCAAACATATTCTCTATTAATCCTGTAATGCCTATTTCTAATCGTCCTTGAGCAGAAACAACTGCAGGTCTTTTGAATATTAATTTATTTAAGATTACAGAAATATACGATATCGGAAAGAATCTTCCTTCAAGATGAATTAGTTGAATATTATAATTCTTAATTAATTTTGGTAATCGTATTATGGCTCCAGGAATAATTCCTAAGCTTGAAAGTTGTGGAAGTATTTTTAATTGAGGCAATTCAAAAGGTTTAAACCTATAAACTATAAATCCTTCAAGCTGCTGAATTCCTTGTTTATCTAGTTTGCGTCTACTTGTTAAAACAACCACAGTATGACCAAATTCAACAAGTTTCTTTGCTGTATTGTATGTGGCAGTTTCAACACCACCCAGATGAGGAGGAAAAAAGTGTGAAATTAGTAAGATATTCATTCCTTGAACTCGATTCATTTAGTGTATCATTTATAAATTGAATAATGTAATTTAGAACATAAAAATATCTTTTTACAAGTAAATTCTTTTTAAATTTCTTACAATAATTTTATAGAATAGGCAATTCTGAAGAGATAGGATTTTAATTTTGACATTAAATCTCCTCTATCTTCTAAAAATTTTATTCTACTGTCAATCAGAGAATTATATTTAACTTCAAACGCTCTATAATTCCTAAAACGATAACCAGTAAATAAAGCGACTTCACATTTACTAAATCTTTTCCAATTCCAAGGACGCTTTATTTTAAACATTCTAATACTTAATTTAAGTGAACAAAGATCGTCAAAGGGAGTTTTTGTGTTCAAGAAAGGCAAATCGACCATATAAAAAATATTATTTTTTAATATGATATCATTTATTTCAAGGTGGCCATGAGTAAATCCTTTTTGATGGAATTTTTTAAGAGTCTTACCTAATTTGAAATATATATGAGGAGAGTATATTTTATTTAAAGGTTTGCCCTTCAAATATTTTGTAATTATTACTTCTTTATCTTCCAATAAAAGAATTGGTTTTGCAAGTTTTAGATTAGCAATATCAATTTTTTCTCGATTATTAATTAAATTATCGAATTCTCTTTTAGCTAATGTCGGGTCTCCAGAACAGATTTTAATAAAATATCGTTTATCTTGAGTAGTGTAGTATTTATAATAACCACCAAAAATATGATATGATTTGCTAATAGGGTTTAATCTTGTCAAAATAAGGAAATTAATAATTAAACTATTATAAAAATTATTGTCGTATAGAATTTAAACATTATAGTAAAACAAACAAAAACGTCATCTGATTTTTAATAAATTGTTTTATTTAGCTTTCCATTAAATAGGTATATTTTTGATGTTATATTTGAAAAAATTATATAATTTTTTAAAAAAAATTCCTCTAAAAATGAAAAATAGATTTGATAAAGTTTGGAAAGATAAATTAAGAGGTAAATTATTTTGCAAGTTTATTGATAAATATCTAACAAATAGTTCGGAGTTAGTTGTATTAGACGCTGGTTGTAGGTATGGAGCATTCATATTTGAATTATCTAAAAAGTTTAAATTTGTATATGGAATCGATATTAGTGCTAATGTGTTAGCTAAATTAATGAAGGAAACAAAAAGTGTAAGTAATATTGAGATAAAAGAAGAGAGCATATTAAAAACAAATTTTAAAGAGAATAGTTTTGATTTGGTCATATTAGAGGGCGTTTTAGAATGGGTAGGTTTAAGTAATTCACAAATTCCAGCTAGAAAAAGTCAAGAAATTGCTCTAAAGGAATGTAAAAGAATACTAAAGAAGAATGGAATTCTTTTTGTTGGGATTGAAAATAAAATGTTTCCTTATCACTGGTTCGTAGATCCTCATGGCTATACACCGTTCACAGCAATCCTTCCTAAGAAATTATCGATTTTCTTATATAAGCACTTAGGAAAAGGATATTATGGCCAAAATATATTTAGTTTTTGGGGGTATCATACATTATTCAATCGGATTTTCAAAAATTGTGAAATATTAGTACCAATACCTAATTATAAGTATATTTATTCCAGTTCTCAATTTAATAATAGAAAACTCAGAGAAAAAATTAAAAAGATTAAGAATTTAAATTTTTTAGACTTAAAAAACAAAATTTTAACAAATCTTCTATATATAGGGACCTTTTTCTCTCTATCTAAAATTCTATGTAAAGATTTTATAATTATATGCAAGAAAATTATATAGATATTGAATTATGAATATTTTAAGATTGACTACTAGAATTTACCCTGATGAAGGAGGACCAGCTGTTTATGCTTATAATTTGTCAAAGAATTTATCAGATAGTAGTTATAGATTTATAAATTTGTCTTGCCAACCACCAAGAATAAGATATAGAGCTAAAAAAGTAAATTCAAATTTTTTAATATTCTATATGCCCTTAAGAATTCCATCTGTGGACGATACCTTAACAAAAAAAATGATTTTCATTTTCAAATTTATTTTCTATTCACTTAGATCAATATTAAAGATTCGTCATAAATATCGAATAGACCTTATTCATTGTGACAATCCCGCAATTACTGGAATTGTAGCAACAATAATGAAATGTTTTTTTAAAATACCATTTCTCTATACTCAACATGGAATTGAATCTCCCTATAAATTAGAAAAACTAATAGAAACGAGGTTTATATACAAACTTTCTTCTAATTATTTAATAATAAGTAGAAAAATGAAGAGATTTTTTGTAAACAGCATAAAAGATCCAAAAAAGTTAATTTATATACCAAATGGAGTTAAAATTTCTGACTTTTTCCATGTTTCCGATCAAATAGAGAAGCAGAACATAATTAATAAATTAAAATTATCCTCAATTGTTCAATCAGACGATTATATTATAATCTATATAGGTTATATGATATTCCAACAGAAAGTAAAAGGAATGATTGACTTTTTGCATGGATTCAATAGTCTTTTAAAGGATCTGGATACAAAACATAAAAGAAAAATTAAATTATTATATATTGGTGATGGTAAATTCTTAGATATTCTTGAAATGGAGATCTCTAAATTAAAGTTAAATGAAAACGCCTTTATATTAGGAAGAAAAAGTAATGTAAAAGAATATTATGCCATAGCAGATTTGTGTACGTTAACTTCTTATGTCGAAGGTTTTCCAACAGTATTATTAGAAGCAATTGCGTCAAAAGTTCCTTGCTTAGCAACTAATATTGGAGAAATTAAGCAAATTATTCATGAATCTGCGTTAGTAAAGCCAGGAGATATAATGCAAATAAAGGAAAAATTAAGAAATTTTATGTTTGATCACCAATTTGCTGAAAACAATTTAAAAATTTCTATTGAACTTTTAAAAGATTATGATTGGGAAGTTATTGGTAAGAAAATAAAGAATACCTATTTAAATGCATTAAATATCTACTAAGAATATTCTAGTAATTTAAATATCTTACTTTCCAATTCCTGAGCTATTTTTTTATAACTTCGGTTTTTTTCTAGCCATTCTCTACCATTCTTGCCCATCTGTTCAGCCATCAAAGGATCTTCAAATATCTTAATCATTGCATCTGCAAAGGATTCTGAAGTAAAATTAACTAACAAACCACATTTACTTTCTTTTACAGGTTTAATATGAGCAGGAATTTCCTTATTAGCAATTACGGGTTTGCTACTACTCATATATTCGAATAATTTCAAGGGGGAAGCTAATTTATAATGATAAAGCGGAGCAATTGAGCATAACGCTATGTGCGATTTATTAAGGTATTTTGGTACTTCATTGTATGGAATTTGGCCTGTAAAGGTGACATTCTGTTTTATACCCAGTTTCTCTGCTAACTGCATTAAATAGTTAATGTCGTCACCATAGCCCAACATATAAAGATGTGCTTTAGCATATTTATTACAAACCTTTTTCATTGCAAATAGTAAAATATCTAACTTTCTTATTTTAGAAATGGCTCCTGTATATATATAATATGGATTTTTTTCATCTTTTGGGTATGGTGATGGACAAAAGAGATCTAAATTTGCTCCATTAGGATAATTATGTATCTTCTTTTCCTTTATACCCATAGAAATAAGATACTTTCCCATCCACTCACTTGTGGGTAGGACCAAATCTACCTTCTTCATAAGTTTTAAGGTTAATAGGTGTTTTACAGTTCCACCTAGTCTTTTTGGATGATACCATTTAAAGTCAAAATCGGTAATAAATTTAATAGGAATCGTGTAATGAATTAACACGGGTAATCCATAACATTTTTTTAATATTAAACCTAAAATTAATAACAGAAGATCATCTCGGATGAAGATAATATCAAATTTAAATGATTTTTGCAATTGAAAGATTTTTCTTATAAAATTAAATAGGGGTAAATTATAGAACTCTATTCTTTTCCAGAAAAAATGTCTTTTAGATTTTGTATTTATTAATGCTTTACATTTATGTGTTAATGACATATAATTCCCAAAAATTTCAGCTGCTTGAGTTCTCATAGGTATTGATTGATCAGCATAATGTGGGAGTATTAGGATTTTCAATTCTCTTTTCATTATTCCCTAAATCCTTTTCAAAAATATTTCATTTATTATTAATCCAGTTAATATATGATATGAAATAATTAACATTTTAAAAATAAATTATTAAATTTAAGAAAAGATTAATTTATTCATTAATTTACCTGTTTATGATAATATTCATTCTATCTATTACATAATCATGTTAAATGTTGCCTATTTTTTAATAGCTTTTTTTCTGTTTTCAATATACTTCATTTTTGTCTCTATCCTTGGATATTTTATCTTTATACTCGTTAAAAAAGAAAATATGAAAGTAAAATGTTCGTTTACTCTATTGTTGAAATCATTTAGTATAGGCATCTCATTCCATTTAACTTATTCGGTAATATTAATAGCATTTAAAATTTTCAATTTTTTTACAATATATTTACCATTAATGATTTTTGATGCGTTATTTTTAATGTATATTTTCAAATCGAATAAAATAGTAAGAAATCAATTTAAGAAACTAAATTTAAGCTCAATTTTAAATTACTTGAAGCTAAATAAGGGATATCTCCTAATCTTAAGTATAATATTTTTAATGTTATACCTCTTTCAAAATTCTTTTATAAATAGAAACCTTTCTTATAATGGCTCAGATCCTTATCACTGGTTTAAAAATGTCTTTTTTCTCCATAATAATGGTTATGTAGATTATATCTCCTTGAAAGCTTATCCTCCGGGGTTTGTGAGCTTTTGTTCTACCATTATTTCTTTTTGTAACGATTATTATGTTATCTATTATTGTTTAAAATATTTCCCGATTTTTTTGGCAGCCCTAAATGTATTTATCTTATTTCTTATTGTAAAAACAATATTTAATAGGAAGATCTATATCTTTTTCACTTTAACAATTTATTTAAGTTTTAGTTATTTAGGTTTTCGATACATTCATCTGATAGCCTCTACTTTAGCAACTACTTTAGGATTCTTTTTATTATTTTTTTTGAAAAAGGGACCAAGTTTTAGCCTGAATTTTAATGAAATAAAATCTTATAATGGTAAGAATTTAAGAAGTGATATTCTTTTTGTAGGCTCAATTTTAGCAGGTATTTTTTTGGTGCAACCTTTATACGGAATATTTTATTTATTTTTTTACTTTTCTTATGAGATTTTCTTATTAATCATAATCTCTTATTCAAATTTGAAGATTAAAAGACATATTAACTATAAAAGGTTATTATTGAAGTTTCTGACTATTCAATTTTCATTAATTTTGATATTTGTAATAATGATACTTCCTTATGCGATTCATATTTCTTTATATTTAGGATATCCTGTCTATGAGGTTGTTTTTAGATTTTTTATTCCTATCGTTAGCTTAAACAATCCCATATCTTCGGTGAGATTATTGAATAACTGGGAAATCTTTATTAATTTTTTTCAATCTGTCAACTATAGTTTTTATTCAGTTTTCAATATTCCAAATGGAATTTCTTCAAAAGAAATAATAGAAGCAATTCAATTTCTAATAATAGCTTTAGGTATAGCAATCTCTTTGAGAAAGAACTTTGAATTTAAGAAGAAACAAGCTAATTTAATTAATTTTTTTAGATTCACCTTTATCCTTACAATCTTTATTATATTTTTTCTATTTTTCTTTAAGTTTATTGAAATTCCTATATTTCAGAGTATATATAATTTCTCGATTGTTTATATATTTCGTTTGTTTGAACTTTTTGGGGGATATTGGGCGGTATTTTTCGTATTTACGTTCAATTATTTTATAATTTTAATCAAGGAAGGCTATAAAAAGTACAATAAAGATAAAAAGGATTCAAAGAGGTTAAATAGAGTGTTTAAATTCTCTAAGATTTTATCTATTTTATTATTTTCCGGGTTTTATTATATAACTAATTATACAAGAACAGAATATGTGAATTATTTCAGTGATTCTCAAACCGAGGTAGTGTTATTTGCTGGTAATTATTTTTACGAAAATCCTCTTAATGAAAATACTTCTATTTTATTAGAATATATAGAATATACCTTTTTTTATTATCTTATTGAAGTAAATAATTTACAAAAAAAATATTTTGAATTTGATTTCGTTTATGATTTAAATTATTCTGATTTTAAAAGTTATTTTGATAATTATTATAGCTCCTATAACTCTAAATTTGGTTTATTTTTTAAAGGCAATTTAAGTAGCGAATTCAATTCAAATCTCACTAAGGATTTTGATCTTCTATATGAAAACAAAGAAGGTTATGTTTTTGTGAAAATTAAAGAATAAGTTTTTGGTAAATTATATTCATTTTTGGGGTGGTCTTCATCTATTGGTGTATAAATTGGATTCCCTTCGGTGGGAACCGATAAATCCAGCTGCAGCTGTAATTAAAATATTTTTATTCTTAATCATTACAATAAGATAATAATAGTAAAACAATTTAATAATTATATTAAAATAAGATTTTACGATTTAATTAAGGTTTGAAACAGTAAAGAAAATAAGAGTGTTGGAATTTGATGTACAATTTTAAAAAAGCGGGAAAGAATCTTAAAATTTTTGAATATGCTAAAATAATTAAACCAGAAGTTATTGAGATTGGAGATTTTTCTGAAATTGATGACTTTGTTTTCATTTATGGAGGGAATGGAATAAAAATCGGAAAATATGTTCATATTTCTCGATTCGTAAGTATTATTGGCGGAGGAGAGTTGTTTTTAGGAGATTATACGGTTTTAGCTGATGGTGCTAGAATTTTAACTGGTACAGATACGTATCATGGTGGATCTCGAATGTCAACAGTATTACCTTTAGAACAAAGGAATGTAAAAATCTCATTTGTTCGGATCGAAAAGGATGCATTTGTAGGAACAAATTCTATCGTTCATCCAGGAGTAACTATCGGTGAAGGGGCAATAATAGGAAGTAATAGTCTTGTGTTAAAAGACGTAGAACCTTGGACAATAAATGTAGGAAGTCCTTGTAAAGTTATTGGCAAGAGACCAAAAGTAATTCATGGAGAAATTTGACTTATTTTAATAATTAGATTCATAAATACAAATTTATTATTGTTAATTTACTTTTTTAGTTATAATAAGCATTAAAACGTGTTAATAATATGGATTCTTATATCTTTTTTAAAAAATTATTTATTAAAGAAGAGTTTATTGATAGAAAAGAAAAATTTAACGAAGATCCAGTAGATGTAATTATCCCAATGGTTAGTTCTAATATTCTTTTTGAAAAGAATTTATACTCCTTTTATCGAGAAATTCCAATAAATAGACTATTGATAGGGGACAACGGGATTGAAGATGACACAAAAGATATACTTAAAAATTTTCCAAGAGTAAAAATAATTGATCAAAAGAAATATATTTCTTTAGGCTATTGTATTGCTGAATTAATTTCTATGGTTGAAACAGAATGGTTTATCTACTTACATTCAGATGTCCTTTTACCTGAAAATTGGTATGATATTATGGAGAAATATCAAGGTAAATATGATTGGTTTGAATGTGATCGTAGATATATAACTATGACTGAACATTATATACCACATATGAAAAATAAGGAACGCGCTTATTCAGGAAGCCAGATGGGTCTAAAGAAGGCTTTTGAGAAAATAATTCCGAAGATACAAGATGACTATTTATACCGAAATGAAGATATAATATATCAAGAATTGATTCTAAAAGATGGTTTCAAATATGGAAAGGTTTTTGATACTTTTCACTATCATGAGGCGACCAATAAAAAGGGGGAAAGAGAACCAAGTTTCAAAGATGTTATTGTTGAATATTATCCCAATAGGGATTATGATATTAAAACATATAATATGCAGAGTAGAGGGATCATAAAGTATCTCTCTCCAAAACCATATCTAATCGAAGAAGTAAATGAACCTCTAAAAATTCTACAAGCTCATGGCGCACTTAACATCAGAGAATTTAGAAAATGGGTGATTTTAAATAATAGTCAATGGTTAGATTATTTGTTTTTTGAAAAAAAAGAATCTTTTATGCTAAAAGTTCTTAAAAAATTTAGAACCTTATTAATACCTATAATTGATAAAATTTTTAATACTAAAACTCAAACTTCTATAATTAAAAAAAAAGTTCAAAGTACTAAAGATGATAAAAAAAAAATGCCACAAACTCAAAGTAATGAGATTCAGAAAAAGATTCTTGATGTGGGATGTGGAACTGATAAAGAACCTGGAGCGATTGGGATTGATATTGCAAATCTGCCAGGTGTTGATATAGTTCAAGATTTAAATGTTTTTCCTTGGGGGGAATTAGAAGATGAATCATTTGATGAAATATACATGAAGGATACTATTGAGCATTTGGATGATCCCGTTGGAGTTATGAGAGAATGCTATAGACTTTTAAAAGATGGTGGAAAATTATATGTGCGTGTAACTTATTGGAATCATAAATATTCATTTTCAGATCCAACTCATAAACATGCTTTTTCGGAAATTTCCTTTAAATTTTTTGTTGGAGAGTGGAGAGCCTATTATATGGATTTTCAATTTAAAAATCTAAATATTGATTATATCTTCGATCCAAATGCTATTAAAAAATTTGGGAAGAATCCTAAAAAGTTAATTGAAAAAGCATATTTTTATTGTAATATCATCCAAGGGATGAATATTACATTAACTAAATAACTGAACTAGTTAATTAGTCTAATTTAATGGAATACTCAAATTTTTTTTATCTTAAAAATCGTTTCAAAAACTTTAAAAAACGCTTTATAAATCTATTTGATCGTGTATCCTTAGAAAAAAGAAATTCTATACTCTCTAAATCTTTCTTGGTAAAGGTTTTAATAAGAATATTTAATCCTATAAAAAGTATTAAAAAAATGAGAATAGTCAGGAAATTTAACCGATCTATTAAGATGAAATTTAATAATTGCCAAAATTGATAACTTATATTATTCAAAAAGAGATCTCCAAGAATTATTGAAAGAAAAAGTGATAAAAAGAATGTTAAATACAAGGAAAAGACTTTTAGAAATTTGACATTGACTTTCATAATTTTTATGCTGGCAACTAAAAATACAACTAACCATATCGCTCTATGTATAATATCAAGAAAAAGAAATCCTACAAGCCCAAAATTTATAATTCCAATAAAAAAAACTATTACTTGAAGAGGAAAAGCTATGATTATTAGAATTATTTGCTGTTTTATTCTGTAAGTAGTTCTTAATAGTATTATATAGAGTGAACCATAAATACTAATAGTATTACCAATTAGTATCAGTTTTATTAAAATTGAAAATTGGACATAATCATCTCCAAAAATTAGTCCTAAGAAGAATTCTGAAAACAAAAATAAAATGCCAGATATCATTAAAAAAATATAGATTGTATAAATTAAGATATTATTAAAAACTCTGGTTAAACTTTCATACTCTTTTTTATAATCTATACTGGAGAATGAATATAATAAAGATCCATTTAATGAATTTAGAAACATTCCTGATGTAGCTGTATAGGTCTTAGAAACACTATTTCCTGTTACCCATTCGGGATTTTCATAAATACCAATAGCTTGTGTCTGAGATTGTACAAATATTTCTCCTAATAAACCTTGTATTCTTAAAAATGAGCCATATTTCAACACTTTTTTAAGAAAAATTTTAAAGGTTAATCTTTCTCCAGATTCCGAAGCTCGTTTTGGAAATTTTAGGATTATTATTAGAATTTCAAAAATTAAAGGAAATAAGGCAGTTAATAAATTAATAATTGCCAAATGTTCAATTTGAACTGTCACACCTCCATAAAAAAACCATAATAAAGGAGATAAGTTTGTTATGGTTTTTAATACCAAAGTAACTGTGTAAAACTTAAATAAGTTAAAACCGACAAAAATCGTGGCAATAAAAGTTTCAAAACTCAGGATTGGAATTAGTGGAAGTAAGAGATATAACAAATTTGGATGATTTCCTAGATAAATATTAAAAAAGCTATTAAATACAAAGAATATGAGAAAACCAATAAGAGTAAAAACGAATATTGAAAAAATTCTTAGATAGGCTCCTTTAAAAATAAAACTTCTTAGCTTGTTAATATTTTTTTTTGCTCTATATCGTGGAACGTAAAAATTCATGGCAAATATTAACCCTGGGGGTATAAAATTTGATAGTGTTATTAGGATTAATATAATTGAATTTGCTATGATCAAAATCCCCCATTCCTCTTGTGATATGATTCTGGCTATGAAATAAGAAGTAAATACAGATAGAATAAAAAGACCATAGGTATTCACGATTGAATAGAATGTATTTCTCGCAATTGTCTTATATTCGGAATCCAGTCTTAGTTTTGGGATATTATTTTCAGGACTAACCATTGAACTTTTATTTAAAAATTTTATTAATTGATAAAACAGAGTTAAAGTAGATAAATTATTTTCAGTTTATAATTTTTAAGTTTTAGGCAAGCTATTTATAATTCTTTGAATAAAGCTTATGTAATACCTATATATTTTAATTACGGAATGTTTTAATATCTTATTGATACAAATATTTGAACAGAAACTTGATTATGGTAAGTAGTAAAATCATTCTTTTTACTAGCTCGCACTTTTATCTTGGATTTCCCCAATATAGAGCGTTAATACCCGAATTAAGGGATTATAAAAAGGTATTAATAAATGTAAATGAAATGGGGACAAAAAAGCTTGATGATGAATTTATAAGAAAAAATAATGTCTCTCATATTTTTGATTCATATCTCGAACTTAAACAAATTGAATTTGTTAAATTTTTTACATTTAAATTATCATATTATCCTTTGATTTATTGGAAATATAAAAGAAAATTGATGGCATATTTATATAAAATCAACCCCGCCGTTATTATAACCACTTCTGATATGGCAACAAGCCATAGGGTAATGTTTACTTGGTGTAAGAGAAATAGAGTTCCATATATCATTTTGCAACCCGCGTTCATAGAAGGAATTCCTGAACATTATGGTCTCTTCAAAATATTAAGATACATAGTCATAAATAAAATACTTGGATTGCCTATATATCGGAAGCAAGAATTATTTGGATACGAATCTCAAAAATCATATTTATTCCTCTGGGGAGAATATTTTATACTAAAAAAAAGAAAAAGGAATCTATTTCTATTGGGTAACCCGGCTTTTGACATTCTATTTAGAAAATTTCAGAAGGAGCGTAAAATAAAAAATGCAATTTTAATTTGTACTGAATATCTCGATTACTTTGGGAAGGATATATTTGATGAAGTTATGAAAATTTATGTAAAAGCAATTAAATCTAAACCTGAAATTACTTTTTATATTAAAGTACATCCACGAGAGAGGATTGAAAAATATAAGATCCTTTTACCTAAAAGTAGATATCCCAATGTAGTTGTAGTAAAAGAAGAGAACCTATATGATTTATTTAATTTATGTGATATTCAGATGTCTGTTACTTCTTTTACTTCTTTTGAGGCTGCTGCAGTTGGATTGCCAATCATTATAATAAGACCAATGGATTGTAGAGTTAAATTCCCCAATCATTTTGATGGGAAAATTGATATTAAAGTAGAGAATATTGAAGAAATTGAAGATGCTATTAATCTTGCTCTTTCAAATGAATATTGGAAGAAGTTTTTAGATAAACGGGAAATTTATTTTAAAAAAAGATTATTTTCTACTGATGGTATGAGTGCTAAACGTGTTGCAAATGTAATCAAAGAATTAATTAAATAGTTTAATCTAGAAGTATTAATTATTCATAAGATTACATATTAAACATAAATCAAATTTAATTGATAATCATGAAGAAGAAATACCCTTTATTTGATATCTACTGGGATAATGAAGATGTTCAATGGGTTACTGATGTCATTAAAAGAGGAAGCTATTGGGCAACTGGACCTGAGATTAAAAAGTTTGAGGTTGATTTGGCAGATTTCTTTAAAGTAAAGTATGTAGCTACGTTTAATTCAGGTACTTCAGCTCTTCACGCTATACTACTGGCTTACAATATAACTCAAGGTGAAGTTATAGTACCTTCTATGTGTTTCATCTCAACAGCAAATTGTGTTTTATTAGCAGGAAGTAAACCAATATTCGCTGAAATTGAAGATAAAACATTGGGTTTAGACCCAGAAGATGTTAATAATAAAATAACTGAGAAAACCAGAGCCATTATCCCTATGCATTATGGAGGAATGACATGCAGACATATTAAAATATTAAAAGAGATTGCAGAGGATAATAATTTAGTATTGATTGAAGATAATGCAGAATCCCTTGGAGCAGAAATAGAAGGAAAAATGGCAGGGACTATAGGAGATGCTGGTATGTTAAGTTTTTGTCAGAATAAAATAATAACTACAGGAGAAGGTGGTGCGATCTGTACAAATGATGAAGAAATTTATAAAAAATTGTTATTGATCAGATCTCATGGGAGAGTAGAACACCCTGGTTCTGATTATTTTTCAAATATAAAAGAAAGTGAATATATTCAAATTGGATATAATTATAGGCTACCAACTATGTCCGCTGCTTTAGGTATAGCACAGTTAAAAAAAGTGAATGAAATTATAAAACTAAGAAGAAAAATTGGTAAGTATTATGATGAAAAGTTAAGTAAGAATCCGAATCTCGAAATATTTGGGGAGTTATCGGGATTTAAGAATGTTTATCAATTATATAGTGTTTTATTGAAAGATTTTAATAAAAAGGAAGAATTACAAGATTTTCTTCTAAAAGAGGGTATTTTTACAAAAGTATATTTTTACCCAATCCATTTAAAATCCTTTTATCGTGAAACTTTTGGATACAAAGAAGGAGATCTCCCTATTACTGAAAAACTCTCGAAGAGAATTCTAACTTTACCTATTTCATTACGATTTGAGAATGAGGACCAAAATTATATAATAAAAAAAGTTGCTGAATTTTTTAAATAATTTAAAATTTCAATCATGTAAATGGATAGAAATCGAAATGGTTTTCAGAGTTCTCATTTAGATGATTTAACAAGGGTTCATATGTTAATAAATGGAGTTCCATTGAGTTATTATAAGGTGTTAATTGGCATTGGTTATTGTTTATGATATCTTCCACAAATTTAGTTGTTAATTGACTAGTATAGAGAACCTTAGACTCATATTCATCCCATCCCTCTTTTTTGCTCCAATTCACCAAGGTTTTTTGCTCTATTTCATTTATTATACATCTAACATCATCAGAGATTATATCTATAATTACGGGTTGTTCTCCTGAAGGATAACTATTAAAGATCCCAATGCTTCCGTCATTGAAATATACTTTCACTGTTCCTTCTAATTCAAAGAATCCTGGCACATTGCTTTTAATTAGATTAAGATCTAAATGGTTGAAATCAATGGAAAAGCTGTAATTGTTTAAAACATAAGCCATATAATCAATGAAATGAATTAAATTTGACATTAGTTTCCATTTACTACCAGATACAACAAAGATAATCTGCTTATTTTGAAACCAATTCTTGATTTTTTGATAAAAAGGGAAACTCCTTCTTGTACAATTTACCCAAGCTTGGGATTTATGTTTATCCAGAAGATTTTTTATGTAATGATAATCTTCTGCTTTATTAAATAAAATTTTTTCGAGAATAAAACTTTTAATATAGGATTTTTCATAAAGTTGTTCAATAATCTTTCTTCTATTTGTTGAATAAGTAGCGATTATAGCAATATCCAAACTAGTTGGAATCAATTCATAATTATTATAGTATTTAATAGGATGGTTAATTTGTCCAGATGACATAGAATTATACCTTTCTTGGGCTATTTTTAGCGATTCAGAATTGGGATCCACTACTGTTATCTCAATTGGAACATTAACTGATTTTAATGCTTGAAGATGACGACTACCAATATTACCTGCTCCGATAACTGCAACCTTTTTCATTTTTTTCACTTTTTTAAAGCAGCTTCGAATAATTTAATAAAAGAATAAGAGTTAATTTACTTTTTGATTCTACAAAACTTAATTAGAAAAATAATTAAAGAATCTTTTACGTTATAAATTAAAACCTAATATAAATGATTCACTAAAATAGCAAAACTCATCTGTTGTTTTTCGATGGATAAATTGAGGTAAAAATTTTGAAGATTGGGGCTTTTATTACTGTTCGATTGGGATCAACAAGATTACATAATAAAGCATTATTGAAAATAAAAGGAAGACCTACAATAATGCATTTGATAGAAAGGATTAAACAAGCGAAAAATATAGATGAAATTGTATTATGTACAACTACTAATTCAGAAGATAAAAAACTTATAGCAATAGCGAAGAAACTAAATATTGCTTATTTTACTGGTGATGAAAAAGATATTATAAAAAGGCATTATGACGCAGCAAATTATCACGGAGTAGATTTTGTAATTAACATCGATGGCGACGATTTATTTTGTGATCCTGAGTATATAGATGATATAGCTAAAGAAGCAAAAAAAAATTATGGAATTTATGATGTTATAGAAACAAAAGGCTTACCATTTGGAGTAAATTCATTTGGTTATAAAGTAGATTGTTTAAGGAATGTTTTTGAAAATAAATCGCAAAATAATACTGATACAGGATGGGGAGAATTTTTTAGGGAAAATAAAAATTTAAAGAAGAAAGTAATTCAAGCTAAAGAAAAGCACATTTTTAAAGATAAGAAATTAGAACCTAGGATGTCTTTAGATTATCAAGAAGATTTAGATTTCTTTATAAAAGTATTTGAAGCGTTGTATAAAGAAGGAAGGTACTTCAGTTATGATGCGATAATTGAATTCTTAAAAAAAAATCCTAATGTTATCGACATTAATAAGCAAGTCGAAGAAATATATTGGGAAAATTACGATAAAAAGAAGGTAATAAAAGATAAAGTGAAAAAAGAGAAATGAAAATATTACAAATAGGTCTAGGCTCAATGGGTAAAAGAAGACTCAGGAATCTCAAGGCTTTAAATGAAAAAGATATAATAGCTTTTGATTTAAGAGAAGATAGAAGAAAAGAAGTAGAAGAGAAATATGAAATTAAAACATATGGCAATTTTGAAAAAGCAATCAAAGAGAAGCCTGAAATATTTATAATATCTGTTCCTCCTGATGTTCACCTCGAATATCAGCTTTATGCTGCAAAAAACAATATTCATTTTTTCACTGAAGCAAGTGTAGTCAAACACGGATTGGATGAGGTTATTAGCTTATTAAAACAAAAAGATATAGTTGGAGCAGCTTCATCTACCCTTAGATTTCATCCAGCAGTAAGAAAGATTAAAGAGCTAGTCGATAATAAAGCTATCGGGAATTTATGTACATTTACCCACCATTCAGGTCAATATTTACCAGATTGGCATCCTTGGGAAGAAATCGAAGATTATTACGTATCAAAAAAAGAGACAGGGGGTGGAAGAGAAATTGTACCCTTTGAATTGAGCTGGCTGACGTGGATTTTTGGTGATATTTTAAGCGTTAGTAGTCTTATTAGAAATACTTTAAATATGGGAGAAGATATTGATGATGTATTTCATGTATTGATAACTTTTAAATCTGGATTGGTCGCCCATCTTTTAGTCGATGTAGTTTCCCGATATGCTTATAGGTTTTTTAAGTTACTTGGTGCTGATGGTGTTATCGAATGGGATTGGAATACAAAGCAAATAGGAGTATATAATCCCAAAAATGAAGAATGGACATATTATAAGCAAGAAGAAGGTGCCGCAGAAGAAGGATATAATCCGAATATAATCGAAGAAATGTATATCGATGAAATGAGGCATTTTCTTAACGCTATCCGGAAAAAGGAAAAGTATCATTATACTTTAGAAGACGATTTGAAAATTTTGAATGTTCTATATAAAATAGAGGAAAGCCACCAAAAACAAAAATTGATTAATTTATAGTATGATTTCTCAACAAATAGAAATAAGGTGAAGAAATTTGGATTTATCGAGTTTTTATAAGGATAAAACGATCCTAGTAATTGGAGGAACGGGCTCCATTGGTAAGGAAGCAGTTTCGCAGCTTCTAAAATTGGATCCAAAAGTTGTTCGTATTTTTTCAAACTCAGAAAATGAATTATGGAAAACAAGACAAGAATTTATAGAATATGAACATAAAGTTCGATTTTTACTGGGAGATATCAGAGATCTTGAACGTCTAAATAGGGCTATGAAAGACGTAGATTATGTTTTTAATGCTGCTGCGGTAAAACACGTTCCTTTGAGTGAATATAATCCATTAGAAGCGGTTTCGGTGAATATAATTGGTGTAGACAATGTTATCCAAGCTGCATTTAAAAATAATGTAAAAAAGGTGATTCAAATTTCGACTGATAAAGCAATTAACCCAACCACCGTTATGGGAGCCACCAAAATGATTGGGGAGCGATTAGCTATATCAAGACAATTAGCAAAGGGATCTCAACAAACAATAATCTCTGGTGTGAGATTTGGTAATGTGTTAGGGTCGAGAGGTTCAATTATCCCCCTAATAAAGGGGCAAATTAAAAAGGGAAATAAAGTAACCCTTACTCATCCAGAAATGAAAAGATTTTTCATGACTATGCCCCAAGCTGTAGGTTTAATCTTAAAAGCTATGGTTTATTCTCATGGAGGCGAAGTATTTGTTTTAAAAATGCCTATTTTATTAATAAAAGACTTAATAGAAATTATAATTGAAGAATATGGCCCTAAAATAGGTAAAAAGGTAAACGAAATTCAAGTGGATGTAATTGGTCCCAGAGGATACGAGAAATTAGATGAAAATTTAATCTCGCCAACAGAATTTGCAACTTGTTACGAAACAGATGAGATGTACATAGTATATCCAATCCCCTTGTTCACTACAGATTCATCATATATGAAAATTGAAAGAAAAGGAACCAAAATTATAACGAATAATAACTTTTTTTATAGTACTGAGAATAGTAGTCCCATTTCTAAGGAAGAGTTAAGAAAATTTCTAAAGGAAAATAAATTAATATAAGAATAAAAAGTAAATTCAATTCTTTTCGTTACAAATCTTTTTAAAAATTTCTAATCTTGAAGCTTGTTGATGGATATTAATAAAGTTATGAAGGTCATTATTTAAAAAAGCTTCAACTTGACGATACAAACCTGGTTTATAATCTATATCTATCTGATTATCAATTTCTAATTCTTCGATAACAACAGTTTTTAGTTTTTGTATTTGGAGCTTCTCTAAAGGTCTGAAGAATAATCTATGTTTCGAAGTGAGAACTTCAATACCCCATCTGCCAGGAGCATCCCAATTTGAATGATAAGAAAATAAAGCACCATTATTAGATATTCCCGCACCAGTAAAAACCGTTCCACTAGGGTGCCAATCAAATTCTCCTTTTGAATAAGACTGAATTTCATCGGGTTCTCCGCCTAAATAAAAAGCTAAATCGACTACATGAGTTGAATTATGCAAGAACCATCTTTCTTTAATTTTTGGGTCTTTTGGTAGAGGAATAATGGTATGTGGCCATTCAGTAAATTCGAAATAATAAGATTTTACACCACCATCTTCTTGTATTATTTCTTTAGCTTTTTTTACTGAAGCATAGAAACGACGGTTATAAGCTAATAAAACGTTTGCATGATTTACTTTTGATACTTGAGCAACAGATTTAATATCATTATAATCCAACCCACCTGGTTTTTCTAATAAAATATTCATAATGCCATTATTGATAAGAATCCGAGCTACTTTTCCTAATTCTGTACCAGTTACAGCTACTATTGCATAATTAGGGTGATCTTTGTTTTCTAATAACCATTTTTCAATACCTCCAGTAATTACATTCGTTTTTGTCTCATTTTGGAATTTATTTGCCGATTCTTGACTTCTCCCGACAACTTTATAAGAAATTTTCATATCGCGTAAAACTTTATCATAATCAACTGCCATCGGACCAGCTCCAATTAACAACACATTTTTCTCTGTTAGATCTTTCATTTTATCCCACTCCTTTTAAGTTAATCGTTGAAAGCTGTTATGGGCGATGGGCCCCTCTAATAAATCTGAAATATTGTTATTCTTAATTCCTTTTGAAATGATTTCAAATACTTCATTAACTTTATTAAGATAATTAGCTACAATTTTTTCTGTATGAGCATAGCTAACGTATACACTTGAGGATGCAAGATATCCTCTTTTTAACATCTCTTGAGTGAAAAGAGTTTTAATCTCTTGAGCGTTATCATACTTAAATAAGAACGTTGTTAAAGCATTAGGAGGTAAGACTTCAATCTCAAGTGAATGAGCCTTTGCCAATTTCTTCCACCCTTGGCTAATAATCTCACCAATATTATTTAAATGAAAGGGAACGTTTTTATCTTTCATTTTTCTAATAGTCGCAAGTGCGGCAGTAGGACCAATTCTTTCTGTCCAATATGTACTACTTATAAAGCTTGTTTGAGCAGCATCCATAATATCTCCTTTACCTATGACTGCTGCCATAGGATATCCATTACTCATTGCTTTTGCTACAATCATCATATCAGGATTAATATCATATAATAAATGAACCCCTCCGACATTGAGTCTCCATCCGGAGGTGATTTCATCAAAGATCAATACAGCATCAATCTCATTAGCAATTTCTCTGATTCTTTCAAGAAAACCTTCTTTCGGGTCTTGATGTCGTAAGGGTTCTACGATTATTACACCAATATCCTTATTCTCTTTAACAAGCTTTTCAAGTTGTTCGACTTTATTATATTCAAAAGGTAAAGCAGTTTTTAAAAGCCCTCTCGGAACTCCGTTAGGGTCTAAACCCGCCAATAAATGCCCATCTAAATTTGCATTATCTGCTAAATTACTTGATAAATACCAATCATGCCAGCCATGATATCCACAAAAAGCAATTTTATCCTTTTTCGTAAAAGCTCTAGCAATTCTAATCGCAATCACCGCGATCTCACCGCCTGTTCTGGCAAATCGAACTGCATTTGCCCAAGGATGAAGTTCTACTAATAATTCAGCCAGCTCTATTTCTTCAGGACAATTTAAGGTAGACATTGAGCCATTTTTAATCGCATTTAAGACTTCAGCATCTACATCAGGATCTGCATATCCAAGAGTACATGCTCCAACGCCCATTATTGTCATATCAATAAATTTATTATTATCTAAATCCCAGATTTCTACGCCTTTTGCTTTTTTATAATAAGAAGGCCATTTATTTGGTAAGAACATTTCAGATCTCTTACTTAACAATTGCGATCCTCCAGGGATCAATCTTTTTGCTTTATTCCATAAATCTATTCCAGTTTGACAATTCATGTTTTTAATTCGGTTTTTTTATATAATTTAATTAGAACAAGGAAGCCATTTCAATAAATTTAACTTTTTTAAGGTGAATCTATCCTTATATCGTAATATTTTTTATATTCCGAAATGGAATTTTTTGGATTTTTTTAACTGCTCAAAATGTTCTTTATCCCGATAAGCAAATGGTTTGGCAGGATGACCTCCAGCTATGGCATACTTGGGTATATCCGAAACAACAACACTTCCAGCTTGAATAATTGCTCCTTCACCGATCCTTACACCAGGTAAAATAGTTACATCAGAACCGATCCACACAAAATTATCAATAATAACATCTTTTAGAATATAGTTTTCATCGTAGGGTATTTCTTTTCCATTATTAAAATTATGATTTTGGGTTATAATCCGAATGTTTTCTCCAGAATGAAAATAATCACCAATAATACATCTTCCACCCCCTTGGATCTTTATCCCATTGAAACTACAATATCGTCCTAGATACGTTTGAGAGGAAAGCTGGGTATTAGAAAAAGCACGTATATATGGTATTGTTTCGTAACTCGCGATTCTTCTGAGATTGTAGACCGTAATTAGCTTTTTCGCTGCTTTTCTTACTAAATTTCTAAACCAGGATATAATAAACGTCATTTTATTTAACCACTAATATGAAGACTTAAACATTATAAGTCAATTTCTTTTCTAATAGTTTTTCATTTAATTCAAGATTTTCCAGGACTTCTATAATTTTTTCTGAAGCAGTACCATCTCCATATGGATTTATCACATTTTGACAGAAATGCTTGAATTCTTTTGAAATGCCTTTTTGTATTGCTTTTTTAATTTCATGATAATTAAATGAAACATGAATTACATTTTCAGCGGATTCTCTACCTTGATTTCTTGTACCGATATTTACGACGGGTAACTTGAAAATTGGAGATTCGATAAGACCTCCGCTGGAATTCCCAATTAACAAATCTACATTTTTCAAAAGACTTAAATACATATTTCGTTCTAAATTTTTAAAAATTTTAAATTTAGGATTGGTACTAACGCTTTTTATTTCCTTAATGATAAGATCTGATCCAAGATCATTATTAGGATAGATTAGTATTGTTTGAAAGTTCAAATCTTTCAGTACATTGAGGGTAATTCTAATTTGATCACCAGCTTTGTTAGATTCATATACATTCGGATGCTGTAAACAGAGTATGATTTTCTCCTCTGCATCTAATTCTAATCTATTACAAACTTCTTCCTTAGTAAGTAGGTTTTCGTTAATTATAGTATCAATTGTAGTTGAGCCTACCATCTTAATTCTCCATTGTTCTTCACCCATTAATCTTATTCTTTCTGCACTCTTTGATGTGGCAGGAAAATGAAGATGTGATAATTTTGTAACGGCATGTCTAATATTCTCATCAACAGTCCCCGAAACGTCTCCGCCATGTATGTGAGCTATTGGAATTTTCAGTGTAGTCGCTGATATTGCTGCAACAAGAATTTCATAACGATCTCCTAAAACTAAAATTATATCTGGTTTAATTTCATCATACGCTTCAGTGAATTTGATAATAGCTTTACCAACAGATCTACCCAAACTAGTAATTGAACGATCTTTCTCTTTATACATAGGGATTATTTTTGTAATAGGGATAGAATCTTCTTCTATGAGACCTATTGTGTTTCCATGCTCTTTCAATAAGTGCATTCCAGTCGCTAATAATGATAGATTTAATTTACTCGATTTAGCAATCCTTTCAATTATTGGTTTTAGATAATTATAATCAGCTCGAGAGCCTGTTATAACACAAACATGATTTTTGTTCATTTATTCAATATCCTCCCAATAAATTATCGAATCTTTTGAAATATCTCTTTTTACTTTCATTCCAATGATTTTCTCTAGATTTATAGGTGATATTCCATATCCTGGTCTTTTTATTGCTATTTTTTCCTTAGTTAAGATTTCTCCTTTTCTTATTTCTTTAATTGAAACAACACTCTTTCTTGCAACTTTTGAAATTTCTAATTCAATATTTGATGGTTTTTTATCATAACCTCCTAGAGCTTTTTCAAGATTACGAATACTTAATACCCATTGATTTAATTCTATAGGATCTAAAGAAGACTTATGATCAGGACCTTCCATATTTTTATCCAATGTGAAATGCTTTTCAACAACTTTTACACCTTTGGCCACAGCACCAACCGATGCTTCAATTCCTAATGAATGATCTGAAAAACCAATCAATAAGTCAGGGAATTCTTGTTTAAACGTATCTATCACATTAAGATTAACATCTTCATAGGCAGCCGGATAACTACTGGTACATTGAAAAATAACAATTTCATCAATATTATTTGATCTTAAAAAACCTACTGATAATTTTACTTCATTCAAAGTAGCCATTCCTGTGGATAAAAAAATTGGCTTGTTTTTAGAGCATATTAATTTTAAGAGAGGAAAATTATTCATATCGCCTGAACCAATTTTAAAAACGGGTACGTTTAATTTATCCAGTAATTCAACGGAATTATCATCAAAAGGTGTGGAAAGAAAAATTAAATTTTTATTAGAACAATAATTTTTTAAATCTTCAAATATCTCATCAGAAAATTCATATTTTTTAATCATTTCATAAAAATCCTCATCACTATCTTTAGATATTTTCTGATAATCCGCTTTAGGCGTATTTTTTAAAATTAACTTATCTGTTTTGTATGTTTGAAACTTAATCGCATCAACCTTAGCTTCTGAAGCTTTATCTATCATTTTTTTTGCTAACAAGATGTCTCCATTATGGTTGATTCCAGCTTCTGCGATTAAAAAAACTGGTGAATTTTCCCCTATAGTTTTATCTTCAATTTTGATTTCATTCAATTTAAAAATTGATTAACTTTGATGTTAAAAAGATTATAATTATATCATTCATGATTAATTTTATTATAATCCTATTAAATATTATTTTTTATTTATTGTTTAAAAATTATGGAAGAGCATAATAAAAATAATGATATTAAAAATCCTAAAATCTTGATTTTTAATGAATTATTTTCTGAAGGGTATACTGGTGAATTAGAGATCTTAAAAAAGATAATCTCTTACTATAATGAAGTTAAGTTAAAGATTCTTGTAAAAAGATTAATCAAAGCCAGTCCTAAAGGTTCAGAAATAAATAATACATTATAACAAGAAAAGTGTTAAAACTAATGCTATAAAGAAAGAATTTGTACTTCCAGATTTAAGGCAGGCTTTAACTAGAGAAGAATATAAAGAAATTGTTGAAAGTATTCTTAAAAATACCCAACAAATCATTAAACTTTTTATTAAGAATATGAATAAATTAAAAGTGTTTAATATTGGAAAGATCCAATTTGCGGAATTACTTGAAATCCATTTAATTAGATTTTTGAATAAATATATTGGGGAAATTGGACTAGTTGAGGCAATAATTAAAAATTGGAATCCTTCTGAAGTTATTTTTTTTAATGGTAGTAAAAGTTTGATAAAGGTAATTTGTAATTTAATTCCTGATTTAAAAGTACAGTTTTTCAATGAAAAGGTTACAAGATTGTTTGATAAACTATTAGAACAAAGAAAATTTCTTCGTTTTATTCTAATAAGGATTGTTTATTCTTTTATTAAACGAAATAGTAAATTATATTACTCAAAAGATAAGAAAAATGTGATGTTTATTGCAAATACTTTGAATCAATTAAGATCGATCAAACCAATTTATAGAAAATTATTAAATTCTAAGGAAATTAATCCTATTTTATATTTTCAAAGTAAAACATTACCTATCGTAAAATTTGGCAAATATTATGTATTTTTGTCGAAAATATTATTTAATTGGAAGAAAAATTATACTAAAATTTGTAAAGATATAGGCATCTACAATGAACTTTTAAACTTATTTTACGAGAGAGAATTAAAAGTTTTACTTACATATATATTTAATGAATATACTAAATTATATAAATCATTTCAAGAAAAAAGTCTCTCATTAATTACTATATCTAATCAGAATCGTGCTGAATCCAAGCTTGCTGCTAAGATATGCGAACTAAGAAAAATACCAACGGTTTATATACCTCATGCAAGTGTTCCAATAGATAAGCAAGTGTACAATAAGAAACCTTTTTCATTCTTGGCATTATGGGGTGAAAAAGACATAGAATTTTATAAAAATCATTTCCAAATGCCAGATAAGAAATTAATCTTAACTGGAAATCCTGGTTTTGAGCACTTTTATCGCAAAACATTTAAAGCTTTAAAAGAAGTAAAGGATATCTTTAGTAATAGAGTATATAAGTTTGAACCGGGTAAAAATACCATTTTATTGGCTACAAACGTTTTTGATAAAGCTTCGAAAGAAAAATTGCTTATCACTGTTTTAAATTCTTTAAAAGAGCTAAATTTAATAGATAACCTAATCATAAAACTTCATCCTGATGAAGATGGCAAAGATTATAAAAATATTTTAAATAGATTGAACGTAAATCCATTAATAGTTAGAGATTATGACGTACTGAGATTGATTAAATCATCTAACATTTTAATTTCGTGTATCTCTTCGATAATATTGGAAGCTATGATAATTGGAACCCCTATTATATTAGCTGAGTTCGTTAACTTAGATTTTTTGTATATTATCCCCTATGGTTTTACTAATAAAGAATTTATAAAGGTATCTGAGAATCATAAATCATTAACTGAAACTATAAAAAATTTATTGTATAATCAAGAGATTTATTTACAATATGCAAAGCAAATTCAAGAAAAATCATCTTTGTTTTCATATTATAATAAAAATGAGCCTCCAACAGAGAAAATTATTAATTTAATTCGCAAGAAAATCAATATAATATAAAATTAAAAATTCATTTATTTTTTTAAAGCTAATAAGTAGCATCTCAAAATTGATAAAAAGGTATAGATTGTGTTTTTTAAGGAAAAAAAAATAATAGTTACTGGGGCTGCTGGGTTTATTGGAAGCAATTTGACTGATGAATTATTAAGTTTAGGTGCAGAGGTAATCGGAATTGATAACCTCTATAATGGAAGATTAGAAAATCTAGGAAATGCTTTGAAAAGTAAAAACTTTCAATATCGTAAAGGAGATATAAGAGATTTAAATCTTTTAATTCAAACATTTGAAGATGTAGATATAATTTATCATCAAGCAGCATTTACAAGTGTTCCTCAATCTGTGGAAATTCCAGCTACTTGTAATGAAGTTAATATTACTGGAACTCTAAATGTATTAAATGCAGCGAGAATTAAGGATGTGAAAAAAATCATATTTGCTACAAGTTCATCAGTTTATGGGGATTTTCCAGGATTACCAAAAAAAGAAGATGCAGAAAAGCATCCATTATCCCCTTATGGCGTATCAAAATTAGCTTGCGAGGGATATATGAAAGTGTATTGTAACTTATATGGATTAGATACGATTTCTTTACGTTATTTTAACGCTTTCGGCCCAAGACAAAGAGACTCACCTTACAGTGGAGTTATAGCTATTTGGTTGGGTAGAATTCTTCGCAACGAAGATTTAATAATATATGGAGATGGCAAAAATTCAAGAGATTTTACTTATATTAAAGATGTAATTCAAGCAAACTTATTAGCTGCTAAAAGTGACGTTTTAGGTGAGATTTTTAACATTGGGGCAGGGTCACCGATTAACTTGACAGAATTAGCAAAATTAATGCTCAAGCTTACAAATTCGGAACATTTAAAGATGATATATACAGATCCTAGACCAGGAGATATAATTCATAGTTTTGCTGATATCTCAAAAGCAAAGCAAATATTAGGGTATCAACCACAATATAATACAGAAGGAGGATTAAGAGAATATTTTAAATGGTATAATAAAGAATATGATGCAAATTTAAAATTAAATTAGTTGAGAAATGATTAAGCCTAAGGATGTTATTAATCGATTTATTTTATTTGTGAACTCACATAAACAAAAGTGTGTATTAGTTCTTTCAATTTTCTGTCTTATATTTGTTTTCTTTAATATAATTAACCTCGATAATACTTTAGGCCTAGCAAGTATCGATATCTTAAGCATTTTATTGCAGATTATAATATTGTTAAGCACATTTTTTACAGTTCTATTCTTACCTTTTTATCCTTTATTTTTTATAATTTTCAAAGATAAAAGTTTCAATTTTTTGGAAAAGTTAAGTTTAACAATCTTTTCTAATTTAGCTTTTTATATAATTCTCGCCTACTTAATGAATAGTTTCAAGATTGCTATTACAGGATCTCTCTTTTTTGTTTCGACTTTAGTAATTTATTTTTCATTAATAAGTTTCGTAATAATTTGCGAATTAGTAAAGGATTCTTTTACACTTATAAAGCCAATAAGGTCATCTACAAATGATAAAGATTTCTTACGGGATTTTTCAATTTTAAAATACCTTAAAAGTAAAATTCCTATAAATAATTTATTGATAGTATTCATCTTAGTGTTATTAGCGATTTTAAATGGAGTTAGATTTAGTTATTTTTACGGAACGGATGCTATGTATCATGTTTTTATTATTAAATTAATTACAAATCTAAATTTCTTACCTACCGAACAATATTTTGGTGCTGTTGGTTTGCATATTTTTGGATCTGTAATTAACTTCTTTTCAGATGTAGATCTCTTATATCTAGCTAAATATTTTTCATTTTATACTTTTTTTGTATCTGCCTTGCTTATTTATAATCTTCTTATGAGGATCTTTAAAAAAAGAAATTTAGCTATACTTGGAGTTTTTATTTTAGAGATGACTTCTTTAGGTTTTAGTAATATGATGTACCAATTTTGGCCAACTGGTTTAGCAACTATTCAATCTTTATTTGTTTTTTTTCTTCTCTATATCAGATTGCAGAATTTGATTAAAGTAGATAAGCCATCGAAAAAGGAAATACTAGGTAATTTATTTTTTTCTTATATTTTGATTGTTATTATATCTATAAGTGCGATTCTTACACACTCTCTTATTACTATGATATTCATTCTTTCTTTTGGTTTTATTTTCTTGATTTTTTTTTTAAGAGATTATAGAAGAGGTATCGATTTTCTCGTTATTGCGATTGTTGGTGTTATATTTTTATTGCTTTATTTTTTTAGTGATATTAGTGAACATTGGTATTCTGTTGATATTTTAAAAATTCCTTGGTATGTTTACTTGATTGGAGGAATCGGTGGCAGTTTAATAATATGGAAATTTCGAAATTCTGTTGATTTTAAGACAGGAAGATTTGAATCAGCTATAAATGGTTTAAGATATAAATATTATAAAAAAATTGAAGATAAGATTATCTTTCGTTTATTTTACTCTATTTTAATTATATTTTCCGTTGGTTTTTTGCTAATTAATTTTTTCTTCTTAGATTTGATTTTCTCTAAGTTATTAATTGCTTTAGAATGCTTTATCGTAATATTTTTTGGTATTTGGGGCTTAATCATCTTTCAAAAAAAACCTAGCGGAAAACCTTTTTTATTATGGCTAGCTGGTATATTGTTAATCTTTTTTGTTGCTTTTATTATTGATTTTTTTGAAGGTTATTTTTATTCAGGAAGAATATTGTTACTTTTTGCGCCGCTTTTAATAATAGGATTTGTATCCTATATTTATAAGCTATTAAATAAAAAATTGGTTAAATTCAATAGAGTAAAAATTGTGACATTTATGACAATCCTATTTATGTTATTTGCTCAATTTTCCGATCAATTACTTGATATTGATGATATCGAATACAGTTTACATAGAAGGGAAGTGACCGCGGTAAAATGGTATTCAAATTTCACTTTTGAAAACAATCTGATAATCTGTGAATTTGGTATACCATACGTTCTATATTATTATGATTATCCATTCGAAATGAATAATAAAAGCCTTACATATTACGATCTCTATGAAGTAATAATGAAACCAAGAGGCTATTTTAAACCTGCTGATCATTTTTATGAAAATGGGACAAATAAGTTACAAGACATGAAAAAAAGGATAAGTCGGAATATTTATTTAATATTGGATGATAATTATTTAGCTTTTAGTGGGTTTGAAGTCTATGAAAGGTTAACGAAAGAGGAAATGAACCAATATTATAATATGATCTATTTAAATAGAGTTTTTATTTCTAAAAGTGAAACTGGAATAGAAGTTCCATTTTATTGGGTTATTTAAGAGTCTCAAATTCTCCTAAAAAAGGATCATCTATTTTCTTTCGTAAGGCTTTACTTTTTTTTCCTTCTATTTTAAAGATGCGAGGTAGTTTCCCGGCTTGACCTATTTTATTTTCTCTAGAAATTAATGCTCCCCTTATTCCATCTATTTCATCTATTGCATCTAATGCTTTTTTTATAGAGGCATCAATATCCTTTCCTTTAACTAAATTTCCTATTTTTGTTGCCGCTCCATCTGCCAAGGTTGCATTCTCTGCAAAAATGGTGACCGCATCTGCCTGACCTAAACTAACAGCGTGACCAATTGTTGCAGAACTTGTTGCTATTCCAATGGGACAATCCTTTTTTTGAATTAGAAATCCTATATTTAAATTTAGATTATTAAATCCTGCATATAGCGCAACTTTGATATCTTCTTCAGAATTAATCGCTATCTCCCCCCCATTTTCTACTAAAGCAACCTTAGCATTTTCTTTTTTCATCTTTTTAATCATTAAATCTGCAAATGCTCCTGCTACAGTTGCCATTGGTCCTACATCACATATAAATGCATTGTTTGCCATTAGTTTAACAATCTCTAATTCTGTTTCCACTTTAATAGGGGAAAAAGAAGTAAGAAAATCTTTATGAGTGGATACATATGCTTCTAATTGTTGACGATGGATGTCAAAACAATTTTTAGCTATTGAAATAGCATTTTTAGATTCTGAAATTATCGTTATATCCGACTCTTTTTCTTTAAAGTGGAATCTGTATAATTTCAATTTCTAATTTTTATAAAAATAACTATTTCTTAAATCTTGAGATTTTGTCTAAATAAATATAAATAAAAAAGGCTTCATTATTAATACAAAACCTTGAATAATTAAAAGATGCCTAAACTGAACTATGATCAGATCATTTCACAACTTAAAAA
Source organism: Candidatus Hodarchaeota archaeon (assembly GCA_048887165.1). Classification (GTDB taxonomy): domain Archaea; phylum Asgardarchaeota; class Lokiarchaeia; order Sigyniarchaeales; family SOKP01; genus SOKP01. The sequence continues at coordinate 32,056 of JBHLJZ010000010.1, forward strand.
TGATTTAAATTCAGAATGCGCGATAGGAAATAAGTATGGAATTATACTAGCTTCATCAATAAAGGAATTTTCTAAGGGAAAAGTTATTCCTCATAAAATTATTTCACTTATTTCTAATTCTAAAGCAATAGCTGACGAACTAAATCTTAAAAAGATTAATTCGTTTGCTTTAGAAGCACAAGAGAATAATTATTTATTCACATTTAGTGATGAGCTAATTTTGATTTCAAAATTAGGTTTAGAAGTGAATTTAGCAAAATTTATGCCAAGTATTAGTGTATTTTTAAAGAAATTAAGTGAAAGTTCTAAAGATTCAGAAGTTAAAGAATTTTCTATTTTTGATTTCAACAAAGAAATTAATAAGATTCAAGAAACTCTTGATCAAGGAAAAATAAATGAAAAACAATACTCTATAATTAAAGATCTTGTGAAATATGTTTCAAAATAATAATAAAATATTCAATTTTAAATTGTAAGGGTGAGATATTATATTAAGACAAGTCTATATCTTAAAAGGTAAGGAATTACTATACTATAGGCATTTTGGAAAAGCTTTAAAAAAGGAAATGTTCGATGCACTTATAAACGATTTATTAAAGGATGCTTTTAGAAAAGAAGGAAATAGGGTAGAATATCATGATTATTATAAGTATAGATTATCATATCTGACTGAAAGAGATTTAGATTTATTATTTTTATTCGTTACTGGTTTAACGGATAATTTTGATAATATAAAGAAAGAATTAATTAAATGTAAAAAAGAATTCTTAAATTTATTTGAAGATATTCTACAGCATAAATTTGATGCAAAAACTTTTGAAGTTTTTGACCCAACTATAGATTCTATTCATCGAAATTTAAGACCTAAGATTTCACTTGTAGGTTTTTCGGGAGTGGGAAAAACTACGATCACCAGATTAATTAAAGCAGAAGAAATACCAATGCAGCATATTCCTACTATAACAGGAGATATTGCTACAATAAAAATAGGGAAACTCCACTTTCATTTATGGGATTTTGCTGGACAGGAACAATTTAGTTATCTTTGGAATAATTTTATAAAGGGAAGTGATGCTGTACTATTAATTACGGACTCTAGTCTAGAGAACGTTGAAAAAAGTAAATTTTTCTTGGAATTAATTAAAGAACAAGCCCCTCAAGCTCATACTGCTATAATCGGAAACAAACAAGATCTAGAAGATGCAATGAAACCCGAACAGATTGAAAAAATATTAGGATTAAAAGCATATTCGATGATTGCAAAAGAACCAGAGAATCGTGATAAAATGATCCAAATAATTGCTGATATACTAGAAATGAGTGCTGAAGTATCACCATTATTAAAACCATTATTAGAGAGGGATACATATACAGAAGAAGCTACTAGGGCGTTAGAGAATGCTGAATTTGAAAAAGCCGCAAATTATTTCGAAAAAATTAGTGATTTATGTATTGAATTAGGAGATGATTCCTTAGGAAAAGAGTTTTATGAAAAAGCTCAAAAAATAAGGTTGATGTTACAAAAAGTTTCTGTTCCGCAACCAGTCTCACAAGAAGTTAAAAAACCTGAAAAAATACTAGAAACTCCACCTCTAAAATCTCCTGAAGAATTAAAAATTGTTGAAAAAATACAAACTCCCGAGATAAAAGGCATAAAGGAAAAAGAAATAATATTTAGGAAACCACCTTCTCTTAAACCACCGGATAAACCAAAGATAGAGAAGGTATTAGAAAAGGAAGAAGATGCCAGAGAAATAGAGTCTATTATAATGGAAGATACAGGATTCAAAAAAATTATAGTTCAAGAAGAACCAAGTAGTAATCTTGAAGAATTTGTTGATATACCCGAGGAACCTACTAAATCTGAAATAGAACCTGAGAAAATAGGATTAGAATTAAATCCCGAAGATTTTCTGGTAAAACCACGACCTAAGACCGTGACAACGATTCCAGAAGATGCAAAAACGAAGTTAAAAACTTCACCTTTCGCACAAGTAAAAAATAGAGAAGATTCTGAGCCACCTAAGCCCTCAATTCCAACAGAATTAATAAAACCAAAAGCAGAAGCAATTCCAATTCCTCCTAGAATTAAGGAAATGACTCCCACTAAAAATGAACTTAAAAAACCAATTATACCCTCTAATAAAAAAGAAATCCCAAAAACTCCCATAATAAGCGTTCCTCAAGAACCATTGAAACCTCCAAGTCCTGTGGATCCCACTAAATTAATTACTCCGTCAAAACCTAGTGTTCCTCAACAACCTATAAAACCTATTGAAGTAGAAAAGCCTCCTAAAGTTGAAAAAGCTACATTACCTCCACCAGAAAAGGTTATGTCAGCTATGAATGAACAACAAAGATCAAATATTGAAAAATCGTTGACAGATCTTAAAATTAAAAAGGCAAGTATCTCAAAAATGGCTTTAGATTTTGATATGAAAGAACTTACAGGAGAATTAACTACAGATGAATTAAAAGAAAAAAAGGATAAAATAAGTGTAATAGAAGCGGAAATTAATAAACAAATCAAGGAGTTAGAGGAACTTTTAAAAACGTAGTTTTTTTTTAAATCTCATCTTCTTTTTGAGAAAAATTAATCCCACTTCTTAAAGTTGTTTTATTTCTTCACTTTTAGTCATAATAATTTCAAGTATTATTAAGGAAAAAATTTTTTATTTATCATTCTTTAAGATTTTTAAAACATCATAATAAAAAATCTTCAGAGTTATAAGTTATGACCATCGTTATTATGAAATTCGGAGGAAGTTGCTTAACAAACCAGAGAGCTTTTGATAAGATTGTTAAAATAAGTGAAATTTTTGCTAATACCAAAAAAGTCTACATAGTTTCTGCATTAAGTGGTATTACAGATAATTTACTAAAGACTGCTCAAAATGTTAATAATACAACAGTTGTAGATACAAATATAGCTATTATTGAGAAAAAACATTTTGATATAATAGAACAGATATTTGAAGAAGATTCTGTATATTACGAAAAAGTTAAGAACTGGGTGGATGATAGGTTGAGTGATTTAGAAGATGTGTTTGCCGATATTAAGGAATTTGGGTTGGAACCATATTATCAAGATTATGTATTAAGTTTTGGTGAATTACTATCAACTTATATTCTAAACCAGTATCTCCTCAGTAAGAATTTCGATTCAGTATACATACCTGCAAATAAATTGATCATCACAAATGACGAGTTTAATAATGCATATCCTTTATACCAACTTACTAACGCAAGAGTAGAAAGATTATTAATCCCCCTTATAGAGAATCCTAAAAAAGATGTTATCATCTGTATAACAGGTTTTATAGGAAGGAATAAAATAGGATATACTACAACTTTAGGAAGAGGGGGTTCAGATTATACTGCAACTATAATAGCTCATTCTCTTTTTGAAGTAGGACACGATAAAGACATAAAAGTTATATTATGGAAAGATGTAGATGGACTTTTGGCTATAAATCCTAAATATATACCAGAACCATCATTAATTCGAAATTTAGATTATAAGGAAGCAAAACATATAGCTAATTTTGGAGCTAAAGTTATTCATCCCAAATGTCTTGAGGCAATAGAAAAGAATAAAATACCATTGGAAATTAGAAATTTTGATAAACCCTTAGAAAAGGTTGATTTCACTAGAATTTCATATACTACAGATAAGGAAAAAATAAAGGGAATATCGACAGTAGATGATGCCACTTTGATTACAGTTTCATCTGGAAGTTTAGTAGATGTACCAGGAGTTTTAGCTAAGATTTTCAAAGTCATGAGCAAAAATAATATTAGTGTCTCGTTCGTAGCCCAAAGTGCATCAGAAATTAGTACATCCTTTATTGTTAAGAAAGAAGACTCTTCGAAAGCTATTGAAGCATTAGTTAATTCAGGTTATTTTTCTGACTTTTTTGAAATTAATAGTGAGGAAGTAGCAATTATTAATATAACTGGATTGAAAATACTGGAAAACGATACTAAAGCTATGATTTTTCAAGCTTTAGGTAAAAAGAAGATTCACGTTAAAGCATTAAGTCAAGGGACTGAAGAGTTAAACTTATCTTTAGTAATAAGCGAAGAAGAATTAATTGATGCTATAAATTTAATTCATGATAGTTTATGTGAAGATTTTGAGTTATTGAAAGGTAGAGATACAAAAAATTAGTTCTTAATTCTCTTTAAAAAATTGAATAATCTTAATTTGATGTTATTTTTCAAAAAGAGTAAAAATAGTTTTATTGAGTTCTTGAATCAATTATTCTTCGTGTAAGTTCGGTAAAAGCCTCATCTACATTAATTCCTGTTTTTGCAGAAGTTTCAATATAAATACTACCTTCTTTTTCACCAAAATTACGAGCATCTTTTCTATCGATAACTTCTCCAACATCTTCTAATAAATCAGCTTTATTACCGATTAAAACAAAAGGTATATTTTCTCCCGCAAACTGGCGTATTTCGGTTAACCATTTTCTAGTTTCTGTATAAGTTTGTTCTCTCGTCAAATCGAACACTAATAAAGCACCAGCAGCACCCTTATAAAAAGTTGATCTAATAAATTCGAATCGTTGTTGCCCTCCGATATCCCATATACTTAATGTGGCGATCTCTCCCGGTCTAAATTCTACATCTTTAGTAAGGATATCTACTCCAACCGTGAGCTTATAGTTAGCAGCAAACCGATTTTTGATAAATCTCTGAACTAAACTTGTTTTTCCAACAGCAGCAGCGCCAGTTAGTAATACTTTTAATTTAAAACTTGACATAAAGCAAATCTACCTTTAGTCTTATTCTTATATATTATAAAGAATTTTTAATTGTATATAAATTAATATCGTAATTGATATTTAAGAATTTATTTAATTCTTTTTTAAAATTTTATATTGTTTTAATTAAAAATTTAATATTTTTATTTCTTAAATACTTTTACACAATTTCTTAATGATTTGCTTTAAAATCTTTATGATATATCGAAGGCATATGATTATCTAAATGAATTTATTTGACATTTTTTTAACTGAATGGTTTTAATAATTTTAATTTATAAATAGAGTACGTTCAGAATTCTAATTATCTTTTTGGAATATTTTGATACTCTTTTAAACTTGGAAAGTAATCTAGGTTCACGTGAGGAAAATACATTGCTTGAGCATATTCAGTTTGAAAATCCTTTTCTAAAGCAATTTCCACATAATTAATGTTATTTAGTAGATTTTGAGCTTTATCTCGAAGCTCCTTATCTAATAGACAAATTTGAGCTCCAATCCCTGCAGCATTACCTATTTGAAAAATTTTTTCATTAGGAAGATCAGGAATCATTCCAATAAATTTTGCATTTTCTTTTTTTATGTAATTTCCAAATGCTCCGGCTAGAAAAATTTGAGAAATTTGATTATTTATATCACTAATCCTCTTCAAATAATTTAAAATTAGTTTAGCTCCAGAATAAAATGCTGCTTTAGCCATTTGGATTTCTCTTATATCATTTTGAGTAATTGAAATACTTTTTCCTGTCGATGTTTCATCTTTTTCCACTATGATGAATTCATAAACATTTTCTTTTTTGTAGAAATTATTACTTTTAATAAGATTTTTGTTAAAATTTCCACTACGTGTAATAATTTTAGTTCTTAACATCTCAGCTACAAGGTCTATTAATCCTGAACCACATATTCCAATTGGTTCTTTATTTTTTATAGTGGTATAGGAAATACCTAGATCTGTCGGATCAATTTCGATTGAGTCAATTGCACCAGAAGCTGCTCTCATACCATCTTTAATATGAGCTCCCTCTAGCGCAGATCCGGCGGCACAAGAACCTGTAGCTAAAACATCTTTATTACCTAAGATGATTTCTCCATTTGTTCCAATATCAATAGCCAAAGTTAATTCTGTTTCCTTATCAATTTCTGAAGAAAGAATAACTCCCATAGTATCAGCACCTACAAATCCAGCTATAAGAGGTAATGTGTATACATTCCCTGTTTCAGAAATTTTTAGATTTAACTTTCTTGAATTAAAGTTCAGCCCTTGTTGAACAATTGGAACATAAGGACTTAATCCTATACTTGTTGGATTGAATCCTAAAAAAATATGATGCATTACCGAGTTGCCAACGATCGTAGCTTCATTTATTTGAGAAGGTGCAATTTTAGCATTTGAAGCTGTTTTATCAATAATATTATTTAATTTATCTATTACTATAGAATTAAGTTTTTGAAGTCCATCCTTATTATCTTTTATATAAGAAATTCTTGAGACTACATCTTCCCCAAAAGCAGTTTGAGGATTTAATGAGGAAGCAACTGAATAAATTTTTCCATTATTTAAGTTAAGCAGATACCCAACAATCGTTGTCGTGCCAATATCAAATGCTATCCCAAAATTGGTATCTGTGGTATTACCTACTTCACAATTGATTATTCTTATGTTATCATAAATTGTTAATGTTATCTCATTATTTCCTTTATTTAGAAGCTCTTGAATTTGTTTTAATATATCATAATCTATAGCAATATTTGTATTTTTAAGCTCATTATTTAATGCTTTTAAGACAGATATTATTCTTTCTAAATCAGGTATAGGCTTTTCTAAAGAAGGTTTATCAACTTTTATGAATAATTTTTTAATGTTAGGATTGATTTTTACTCCCTTATTAATTCCAGTAGTTAATATCTTGAAATCTTCAACTAACAAATCATCAGGAAGAAAAATGCGAAATTGAGGTTTATCCTTTCCTTGAATTTCCTGTATTTTACTTATATTAATCTTGGTTTGACATGCTAATCTCCAACCATTTTTAATTTCATTTTTGCTTATAAACTTAAATTCCGATTCTGTTGGAGGATCTAAATAATTTTTGCCTTCCTGTACTAAAATTTTACATTTCCCACATGTTCCCGCTCCACCGCATAATGATCTAATTCGAATCCCCGAATCTAGCAGCATTTCATAAAGAGATTTATGTTTGGTATAGTAAAATCTCCTTGAAATCGGTTCAAAATCTAATATAATTTCTTCATTAGCATTTTCCATATTATATACTCTTTAAGTTATGTCCACATTAAACTACATCAGAAGAATATAATCGTTATAGGAATGATCTTAAAATTTTAGTTAAAATAATAAATAAAATATAAAAAATTTAATTAATAAATAGGCTTATTTTATTGTAAGAAATAAGAATGTATTTTTATAGTTACTTATTCGAGTATTATATCAATTCTTAAATGTGTTTATTCAAAAATGGAAGTTAGAAATAATTTAGCACAAAAAGCAATAAAATTTTTAGAAGTTGCTCAAAAATTTGAAGAACAGGGAGAACTAGCAAAAGCAATAGAAAATTACCAGACAGCTGTAGAGTTCCTTAAAAGGAGTGGATATATGATGCATAGAGTTGAAGATCTTTATGCACGAATAGAAGAATTAAAGAAGTTCACCCAAGAGCAAAAAAAATATCTATATATGCAATCTATTGCCCAGTTAGATAAATTGCAAGACCAAGCATTTACTATTCTTGAAGGAGCTGAAAAATTAGAAAAACAGGGTTTTATAGCTGATGCTATAAAGCAATATCAATCTGCTATAGATTTATTCATTCAAGCAGGTTGGTCAGAAACACAATTACAAAATGTAAAAATGAAAATCGGTATTCTTGGCAATAATCTTAACCAGCAACAGATTGCGCAAAAAGATATAGAACCATTGATTGAACCTCAACCTCAAATTATGGGAGCTTTTGGACAAAAAAGAGATGCTTTAAAAGCTGAGAAATTAAAGGTTTATAAAGAAAGGAAAAAAAGAGAAGAAGAAATCCAAGATCAAGCTTTTGATTTTATAGATAACGCTAAATTTTATGAAAAAAATAAAAAATTTGAAGACGCGATTAAAAGTTATCAAGAAGCAATAAAGTTACTCGAATCTATTGGATGGCAAGAACAAATAAATAATTTAAGAATCGTTGTTGATAGACTTAAAAGAGATAAGATAGAATTTGAAAGGTTTCAAGCCCAACGTGAGATTGGTGAAACAAGTCCTGTTATTGAGCCTCAAGAAACTCCTGAAAAATTTAAAACTCTTGAATTTCAAGAACAATTAGATACTGAAGATCAAATACAGACAGAAGCGTTTAATTTAATAGATATTGCTAAAAAATTAGAAAGAGAAAAGAAATATGAGAAGGCGGTAGAAAATTATCAAAACGCGATCTATCTACTAAAATCAATAAAATGGGATTCATATGTCCAACCTATTATAAATTTTATAAATGATATTAAAGAGAAACAAAAAGCAGAAGATAAGTTAGAAGATTTGGCTAAAAAAAGAGAAAACGAAACTAGATCTATTCAAGAAACAATCTTTTTGAAAGAAAGAGATGAAATAGTCCAATCGGTAAAAGATCTTCAAAAAAAAAGAACAGAATTTCAACAAAAAAGAAAGGATGAATTAGAAAAAGAGGAAAAATTCTATACTATTTTAGATAGAGCTGATAAAATTCTAAATAAAAATAAGGATTTTGATACAGCGATTAAAGAGTATAAGCAAGCACTAGATTTTCTTATTACTATGGATTCTAGTTGGCAACCATATGTTAAAACAATCAACTCGACAATATCAAGTGTGAAAAAACTAAAGGAAGCAGAGATAGAAAAAGAATTGGAAGAAAAAAAGCAATTAGAAGCAATTAAATTACGAGATTTAGAATTTCAACAAAAACTTTCAGCAGAATTGCAAAGAGAACTTAAATATCTTAGAAAGAAAGAAATTGACTTCCAGATTAGAAAAGATGAATTAAAATATAGAGAAGAAAGGAAGCAAGGTGCTTTTAAACTTTTAGAGGCAGCTCAAGATTATATCAATAAAGGAGATTTGGATAATGCAATCATAGCCTATCAGAATGTTGGAAGTATTTTTGCCGGAATTCAATGGTATGAAGAAATCCCGATAATAGAAAACGCAATTTTTGAACTGGAACGAAGAAAAAAAGAAGAAGATCTCAAGAAGTATAAAGATATACAGAAATCTATCGAGAAATCTAAATTAGAAAAGGAATTTCAAGAGAAAATAGCAAAACAAATGCAAATAGAACGTGAAAGATTAAAATTAAAAGAAATTAGTTTAAGAGAAAGAGAGAAAGAAATAAAATACAGAGAAAAAAGAAAACAAGATGCATTTAAGATTCTTCAAGAAGCACAAATTCATATTAACCAAGGCGAATATGAAAAAACAACAGAATTATACAATATAGCTACTAATATATTTGCTGAAATTCACTGGTATGAAGAAGTTGAGTTAATAGGAAAAGCAGTAATTGAAATTGAAAATAAAAGACGTGAAGATGAATTAAAGAAACAAAAAGAGATGTATAATCAGTTAGAAAAGGAAAAAAATGAGAGAGCTTTCCAACAAAAAATTATAAACGAAATGAAAATTCAAAAGGAGAGATTAAAACAAAGACGGATTGAAATCAAAGAAAAAGAGAAAGAAATAGAATATCAAGAAAATAAAAAACAAGAAGCCTTTCATTTCATTGATGTTGCACATAATTATCTTTCATTGGGTAAATTTGATGAGGCTATTGAAACATATAGAAATGTAGCTGACATTTTTGCACAAATTCAATGGATTAATGAAATTCCTTTAATTAAACAAGCAATAAGAGAGATAGAAATTAAACAAAAAGAGAGAGAATTATTGAAGCAAAGAACCATGCAACAAGCTATTGAAAAAGAAGCTGAAAATAGACAGTTTATAATGCAAATCCAAAAGCAAAGAGAGATTGAAAAGCTCAAAGATATCCAGAAAAAGGAATTAATAGAAAAACGAAAATCATTTTCTAACGAGATTATTAAAAAGCAAGAAGAAGCTTTTAAAATCATCGAGGAAGCAGATAATTCACTTAAAAAAGAACAATTTGATTTAGCAGAAGAAACTTATAACAAAGCAATTAGGATTTTAAATGAAATTGGATGGTTAGGATCTTATATGAAACTATTAGAGGAAACAATACAAACAATTCGTGTGAAAAAACGAGAAAAGGAAAGGAGATATTTAGAAGAAAAACAATTAGCAAAAAAGATTCTGGAAGAAGAAAAGACATTTGAAAGAAAGATTACAGAAGAAATTATGAAAGAACAAGCAAGATTAAAAGCTAAAAAAATTGAGTTTATAAAAAGAGAAGAAACACTAAAGCAAATTGAATTACTTAAATCAGATGCTTTTGACCTGATGGATAAGGCAGAAGTATTATTATATCGAGGTTTATACGAACAATCAATTGAACTTTATTTTCAAGCTGAATTAACTTTAAGTGAAATTAATTATCCTACTGATGCGATTAAAGAAATGATACAAAAAATTCAAGAAAAGAAGAGAGAAGAAGATATTTCCAAACAATATGAATTAGAACGAAAGATAAGAAAACAAGAGGAAGAAAGACTATTTCAGGCAAAAATCGCTGAAGGTATGAAATTAGAACAGCAAAGGATGAAAACTAAACAAATTAAATTAATGCAGCAAAATGAATTAAAAGAATATATGGAAAGACGAAAACAAGATGCATTTGAATTACTGGATAACGCAGATCTGTTCGTAAAAAAATCAGAATACAATAAAGCACTTGAATATTATCGAAGTGCTGAATTGATATTAAATGAGATACAATTTCCAACTACTTCCTTAAAGGAATTGATTCTAGAGATTAAAGAAAAGAGAAGAGAACAAGAATTTGAGAAACAAAAGGCAATAGAACTCAAAATACAAAAAGAGCAAGAAGAGTTAAAATTCCAGACTAACATTGCTGAAAGTTTAAGGAAAGAAAAAGCACGATTACAGGATAAGCAAATTGAAATTGCGAAATTAGATGAGTTAAAAGTTATGCTTGAACAAAAACGAGAGGAAGCATTTAAAGTGCTAGATGATGCTGAAGTTGCACTTAAAGATACAAAATATGATGAATCAATTGCATTATATAGGAAGGGAATGATGTTATTAAATGAGATTCAATTTCCTACAGATTCTATAAATGCTACAATATTGAAAATAATGAGTCTGAAGAAACAAAAAGCTTTGGAAGAAGAATTAAGTTTAAAAAGAGAATTAGAAAAAATTGAAGAAGAAAAGAAATTAGCTGCCTTATTTGAGGAAAGAAAAAAGAAAGAAGAAGAAGCAAGACTTGTAAAAGAGTTAGCACTTAAGCAACGTGAGAAACTCGTTCAAGAACAAATAACCCATAGAGAAGTAGCTTATTCTCTTTTGGAAGAAGCTGGAAAATATCTTAAAAAAAGGCTCCCTGATTTTGACTCTGCTATTTCTTTATACCTTCAAGCAAGAGATCTACTAGCTGAAAAGATTGGTTGGGAACCAGAAATTAATAATTTAAACATTCTAATAAAGGATTTACAAGAAGAAAAGACACAGTTAATTGAGAAGCAGAACTTAGAAAAACAGTTATATCTCAAACGACAACGCGAATATAAATTATTTCAAGAGGAAATCCAAAAAAGAAAGGAAGAGTTTGACAGAAAGAAGAAAGAACAAGAACTTAAACTCAAAGAATTGCTAAAAATTAGACAGCAGACGGAAATTATTAAGGTAGAAGGTTTTTCTCTAATAGATAAAGGAAAGCAATTTGCAGCTTATCATAATTTTGAAAATGCTTATAATGCCTTTAAAGAAGCTATTAATAAATTCAATCAAATAGGGTGGCATGAACAAACAAAATATGTCCAGAAAGAGATTGATAATACAAAAAATCTTCAGAAGAAAGTTGAAAGAGAGGAATTAGAAGTTAAAAAAATTTATGAGGATTTAAAACAAAAGAAAATATCTGATGAACTTAAATTAAAAGAAAAAGAAAAGGAATTGGAAAAAACTATAACAGAAGTAGGTAGTTTAACTGGTGAAATATCTAATTTAATTGATATTAAGAAAAAAGAATTTATTTTAGACAAAGAACGGGAAAAAGAGCGCATTAAATACGAAGCAAAAGAATTCCGCGAAAAAATGGGTGATTTAATAAAATTAAAGCAAGAATTGACAAGTGAATTGGCGAAATCAAAGAAAAAAATGGAAAGCGAGAAAGAAAGAGAAAGGATAAAAAAAGATAAGGAAAAAGCAGACGAAATTAAAAAAATGCTCAAAGATGTTGCTAATAAAAACAAGGAGTAATTTTTTATTAATTTCTTTTATTCTCTTTTTTAAAATTGAATATTATTTTTATTGCATATACTAAAGCGATGAAATTTATTGCTGACAAAGCAATAATAATCCCTATTCTATATTCTAAAACTAATTTAATAATGAAATTCCCCGAATATCTTTCAAGTAGTTTTACTACTAAAAAATATTCATGAGTTCTAGTAGTAAAAACTCCCATTCTTTTTTCTGATGGAAAATCATTAATTGAATCAGAAATCAAAATAGGATTACCATAGTTATCAGGATAAAAGTCAAATATAAACATTTCAGCTTTAGTAGAATTTAATTGTTCTAATTCAAAAAAATAATGATTTGGTTGAAGCGTAATTGGTAAACAATATACTGTTTCGTTTTCATTGAGAGATATGGATATTTCTGTATTTTGAGTAAACAAAAATGGTGTCCTTAACGCATCCATTATAGCATATCCTTGTACTATCCCCCATCCTTGGACATTATCCTTTACTATTCGGGGATTTATTGTTTTAAATGAGGTTAATGAGATAATATTTTTTAATTGTTGAGGAGTTAAATTTTGGTTTTTTTCAAGCATCAAAGCTGCCAATCCCGCAACAAATGGAGTTGAAGCGGAAGTACCTGATGCATAAAGATAATCAAGAGGGGGAGCACTTGGATAGGCACCATAGACATTTACTGCAGGTGCACATACATCTGGCTTTATGATACCATTATGGGTTGGACCTTTACTCGACAAAGAATACATCTCTCCATCATAGTCAACTCCTCCAACAGCTAAAACAGATTTCGCTGAAGCGGGAGCATTTATGGTACCAAAACCTCCATGATTAGTGCTTTCTCCATCATTACCTGCGGCTGCTACAACTAAAATTCCTTCTTTTGACAACTTATCAACGATTTGGTTCATTGCATTTATATATGGAAGGTTTGTACTTGTTGGTTTCACTCCAAAACTCATACTGACTACTTTTATGGTATTATTTTGATTCTCTCTATTATAATCAAGAATCCAATTAATGCCATTTTCTAAAATTGGTAAGGTTGTAACAATTTCATATCCTTCCTTATAAAAAAGTCTTAATATTATAAATTTCACCTCTGGGGCGACCCCAGTGTATTCAGAGCTATTACCTCCTAAAATTGATGCCGCCCAAGTACCATGCCATTGAATATCATAGGGAGTATCTGAAACGTTATCAATAGTTTCATCATAAAAGGCTATAATCCTTTTATTCCAATTATTAAGTCCATTATCTGTGAAAACCGAATGGTTCGGATATATTCCAGTATCTAAAATAGCAATAGTAATATCCTTTCCTGTTAGATTATTTTCCCATAAATCCTCGGTAAGTCCAATGTAATCTTGAGCTGCGTAATTGAGAGAAATGGTAGAAGAAGATTTTAATTTTCCATTAAGTTCTAAAATTTCCGAATTTATATCAGAATCATTTAAGAGTAAACAATTATCTTGCTCTAAAAGAGAAAGTGAAACTAATGGAATTATAAGAAAAGCGAATATAATTAGGATTTGCTTCCTCAAAAAGAACACTACAAGAATTTAAATTTCTTTAAAAAAATAATATATATAATATTATTATAAAATACTGGGATATTTAAATGGCTGTAAATAAGCATAATATTTTAAAATCGCGAATGTATGCCCGCCAGCAATTAATTGATGGATGGGATCAAGAAGTTCTTGATAAAAGTTGTATAATGATAGTAGGTGTCGGTGCTTTGGGTTGTGAAATTGCCAAAGATTTTGCACTCATGGGGATTAAGAAGTTAATACTAGTCGATCTTGATACTATTGAAACTTCTAATTTATCTCGACAAATGTTATTTCGGCCTGGTGATGAGGGACGACCTAAGTCTGAAGTAGCAGCTGAAAGGTTAAAAGAGATGAATCTGTATTTAGAAATTGAGTGGTATTTTGAGAAACTCCAAAAATTACCGATGTCTGTGTTTGAAGAATCAGATGTTATTGTTGCTGCTTTAGACAATTTTAATGCAAGATTAGATTTAAATAAAATATGCTTGAGACTAAAGAAACCAATGGTAGAAGGTGGGACTGTAGGATTTGAAGGTCATGTACAGATTGTAATTCCCGAGGGTTCTAATCTCGAGTATAAAAACCGTGAAATAGAAATTGAAAAATTAGTCGAAAGCAGATTATGGGAACTTGAAGAATCTGAAGTACCTGCCTACTTTGAGGCACAAAGAAAGATTGAAGAATTGGAAGATCAAATAGAAAAAATTAAAGAAGAACAAATAAAACCAATAAAAGATCTTATTAGAAGAAGAATTGAAGATGAATTTGATCAAAAATATGCTCCAAAAGTGTTAGATTTAACCCCTTGCTATAGATGTCTTGTTCCTATCCCTCCTGCAGATGATAAACTAGTAGCTGCATGCACATTAAAGGGATTGCCAAGAAACAGGAATCATTGTGTAATAAAAGCGGAAGTGAATTTTGAAAAAGAATACGGATTCAAGCCAGATATGGATGTAGATGAGGATGTATTAAATCTAATGAAGCTTGCTCAGAAAGAATTAGAACAATTACGTGAGCGTGTATTCAATGAAAATGTTCCCCCAGAAAAATTGGCGACCTTAAATTCTGATGAAATTCAAGAATGGAAGGATAATATCAAAGACACTTTTGGACCAGATTACAAATTTGAAGAAATGGAAAATATTCTTGGAAATAAAATAGCTGCAATCCAATCCGTAAGTTCAGTTATTTCAAGTATACAATCCCAAGAAACGTTAAAGCTTTTATTCCGATTATATGGGAGAAATATTGGTTCACCAATGGATCCTCCTTATGTTAACTATAATGGAGTTTATGGAAGATTTGATCATTTAGAAATTACCAAAAGAGAAAATTGTCTCGCATGCGGTAATATTGAAGGTGAAGAGAATGTTCAGATTGTTGTTCCTTTTGATGCTGATGTTGGATATATTTTTAAAGCTATGAGGATTATTGATATTAATCTTGAGCCTATGGAGTGGTTAATTACTAATCCTGTAACAAAGGAAATCTACTGGAATCCATATATCGATTCAATGAGAGACCCAAACATTAAGTTAAATAGCCTTCAAGTAAAAAACAATGATATAATCTCTCTCACTCCTTTAGGTAAAGCTAAAGTAGAATCAGAGATCAAAAAATATAATGTAGTAGTAACATTTATGTGAAAAGTATCATATATCTTCCTTTTTCATTTTTTAATTTGATTCACTAAATTAATAAGTTCATCAACGTAATAAGTTTCTATCCCTGCACTTTTACCAGCTAAAATGTCTTTATCTAAATCTCCTATATAGATCATTTCTTTTTCTTTAACATTGAAGTGATCTCTTATTTTTAACAAACCCTCGGGATCTGGTTTCCATTTTCTAAGATCTTCTCTCCCCAATATATAATCAATTTGGTTATAAATATTTGCTAGTTTTAAAGATTCCATAATAGTTGTTCTGGTATTTAACGATAATACCGCGAGTTTCACGTCCTCTTTTACTTCAAATAAACTTAAGTTGTTGATAAAAAAGATGGTCTCTTCAATTGGAGTGTTTTCTCTTATATTTTCTAATTCATATTTTCTTATGATTTCAAAGTTTTTTAGCAACTCCACTTCATCACCTCTCTCAACAATATTACTTAAGCAACTAGAAATGCTCTTAAACTCACAAGCATCTTTATAATGTTCACGATATCTGCTAGCAAGAACTTCTCTTAAACTTTGCCAATCAACTGCTAATTTAACTATTGTCCCATCTAAATCAAATATTATTACCTTTTTGTTCTTGAATGAAATCATCAGCAATAATCAAAGTTAAAATTTATCATTATAATGTAATTGAAAATTTATTCTTTATAATAAGCTTTTATTAATTTAGTCAGCAAGTAATTATTTATCATCTCAGTAAAATTACAAAAAGAATAAAGAGTTAATGATTAATGGAAGAAATAGAGATTCTTGATTTAAAAATTGCCATGCTTAGCTATGTATATAGAGATATTGAAAAAAAAGCAAGAAATATGGAAAAGATTTATAATTTCCCTAAATTCTCATTTGTTTCTTATCCTAATACAAGTTTTATTTACCGTGGAAAAAAAGTAAATGTATCATTAAAAACTGGGCGCTCTAGAGCCTTTAATAATTATGGCATAGAATTAATCCAATTAATTAAGGGAGAGGAAAATCTTTACAAAGAATTCTTGGACCAAGGAAGGGAGGGGTTGCATCACTATGATATCTTAGTAGATGATTTAGATAAATACCTTCGATACTTTAAGAAGCGAGGTATTGAAGTTATACAATCAGGAAAAAGTCTTCGGAAATGGGCATATTTAGATACGGAAATGACATTTGGGATAATAATAGAACTTGTAGAGATTGGTAAAGGAAAAATAATTAAAGAATAATTAGGCTTTTTAGTTTTTTACAGTTTTAAAATCATACATCATTTTAAATGCCTTGATTGCGTGATCTGTATTCGTCATTACAGAAATATTATATTTTGATGAATTATTTAATATATAATCTAATATCCAGCGTGACCCAAACACACAAACTATTATAGGTTTATTAAATTGATTTCTAAGTTTGTTTATGACTCGGAATTGAGGCGTTATTGGAAGCGAAAATTCCTCTATAGGTTTTCTTGGAACTGCGAAGATATATAATAATGCATTAATATTCTCATCATTCATTAATGCACTGATAACTGGTTTAAATGTTGTAAATAGAGAGGGACCTAGATCAACTGGATTTCTTACAGAAGTCCAATTTGGTGAATATTGTTTCATTTCTTCTTTAGTTGATTTTTTCAACGGAGCTAAAGTTAAACCATTTTTTTCAATTTGATCACATGCTAATGCGCCTAAACTTCCAGATGCAGTTATAATTGCTATATTAATCCCAGTGGGTAATGGTTGAGTTGCAAATACTTTTGCTACATCAAACATCTCGTAAAAATTATCTACTCGAAAAATACCCGGAATTTGTTTAAAAATAGCTTCGTAGACTTTATCGTTACCTGCTATTGATCCTGTATGACTTTTTATCGCATTTGAACCTGCTTGGCTTCTTCCGTTTTTTAAGATAATTACTGGTTTGCTAAGTTTTTTAAGAGTTTTTAGTAGCTTTTTTCCTCTTGTAACGCCTTCGAGGTAAAGAGTTATCACTTTTGTATGAGGATCATTTTCTAAATATTCTAGGATATCAATTTCATCCACATCTACTTTATTACCTAGTGTTATTGATTTAGAAAATGTAATTTTTTGACTTGAGGCCCAATCAACAACAACATTCCCTAGCACTCCAGATTGCGCTATAATCGAAATATTACCTGAATCCAATGATTCAGCAAATTCAATTTCGGTTGTAGTAAATTTATTATTGAAATTAGTAATTCCTACACAATTTGGGCCTATTATTCTAATTTTAGTAGTTTTTGCTATATTCTCAATTTCTTTCTGAATCTTTACATACTTTTCTATTCCCGTCTCTGCAAAACCTGCAGTTTCAATGATTATCCCTTTTACGTTCTTTGCTACACAGTCTTTCACTGCCTCTAAAACATTATTATTAGGTACAATGATAATTGCAAGCTCGATTTCGTCTGGAATATCGGTGATCTTTTTATAAGCTTTATGCCTAAAAACTTCTTCTTTTTTAATATTAACAGGATATGTTTTAAAAGAAGAATTTAAAAGATAATTAGTCATAGCATACCCAAATTTCAGCGATTCAGACGCTCCTATAATCGCTATTGTCTTAGGATTAAAAAAGAAATCTAAGTCGTTTGAACTGGCAGACATATTAGTTTTATAACGATTTTTAAAATGTTAAATAATATCATTAAGAATCAAAATTAAAATTTAATAAAATAAAGGATTTCTTAGAAAAACATTCATATTATGTTAATAATTTTCCAATTCAATATTCTTTATATTATTATATTTGAAAATTGACAGAACTTAAAGAAAATCCTTCAAAGAAACATTTTCTATATCCGTTTTTAAATCCGAAAAGTATTTGCGTATTTGGAGCTAATAATGAATTTCTTTCCACAATGGGAGCAATGCAGCTTAGGAACGTTATTTTTGGCGGGTTTCCAAAAAATAAAATTTTTCCTATACATCCGCGACTCAATGAAATTCAAGGTTTAAAAGCTTATAATAATGTTTTAGAATTACCAGAAATCCCTGAATTAGCTTTTATTATATTACGCCCCAAAATAGTACCTAAGGTTTTAGAAGAATGTGGACAAAAAGGCATAAAGCATGTTATAATAACCTCCGGTGGATTTAGGGAAGTAGGGAATGTCGATTTGAACAAAAATTTAGCTCAGATTGCTAATAGCTATGACATCAGATTTATTGGCCCTAATTGTCTCGGTATATATAATGCCTGGTATAGATATCCTGAATTTAATCAAGTTTGTTTAAATACGATGTGGATTTATGCTAAACCTGAAAGAGGGAATATTTCAATAATAGCTCAATCAGGAACAGTGGCTTCACATATTTTTTGGATATGTAGAGAAATAGGTGTTAAAATCGGGAAGTCAATTTCAAGTGGTAATGAGGATAATATCGATACCATAGATTTCTTAGAATATTTTAGAGACGATCCGCAAACTAAAGTAATCGGGATATATGTTGAAGAAATAAAGAGAGGTAAAGAATTTGTTGAGCTAGCTAAACAAATCGTTCCAGAAAAACCAATTATTACAATTTATGCAGGAGGCACCGAAGCAGCATCTAGATCAATAATGGGGCATACTGGTGCAATTGCTGGAGATGATCAAATTTTTGAATCTGTTTTTAGAAATACTGGAATAATTTCAACTATTTCTATTAAAGATTGGATGTATTATTTAAGAACATTCTCAAGTGGAATAATTCCTAATGGAAACAGATTAGGTATCATTACTGACTCGGGAGGATGCGGAGCGATGATGGCAAAAGCTGCTGAAAAAATTGGTTTAACAGTGCCAGAATTTTCAGATGAACTAAAATCCAAACTAAAGAAATACGTACCTGATGTCGCTAATATAGATAATCCACTTGATCTTACGTTCCAATTTAATCAATATAACTTATATATTAAAATACCAAAACTTATGATTAATTCTGGTGAAGTAGATGGCATCATACTTTATGCAATATTCGGTTTTGAAGAAGTGCTAGATATCATTAAAAGATCAGGTGGTAAGACATATGAAGAATTTGATATTTCTAATGAAATGATGAAAAACATCTACTTAAAGCCTACTCAACGACTTATCAAGAAAAAATCCGTCCCCATTTTTTATATAGGTCCTCAAGGTTACCAAAATCCATGGGTAAGAGAACTTATCAAATCTAATATACCAGTATTCGATCTATGGGATATGCCAGTAAAATGTTTTGCAGCTTTAACCAAATATTCAGAAAATCGTGAAAGATTAAGATGTCAACTTTTAAAAGATCCTACTGAAGAAAAATAAGCAAAAATTTTATAAAATTTGATAATAATTATCAAATACTCTTAAAGATATGAAGATAACATGACTGAAAAAAAAAAGCTGATTTTTTGGCGTCGAATCGCCGCTTTTATTATAGATATTGGAATTATATTAGTTTTAGGATTCTTGATTGCGATTTTTATTAATGTAATTACCATGGGCGCGCCTGTTACTCCATTTGAGGTTTATCTCCGGACTATTATATGTTTTTCCATTCCACTGTGGCTTTATTTTATTTTAAATGATTTTTCTAAATCAGGTAGCACTATAGGAAAGAAAATCCTGAAAATTCATGTGGTTACATCAGAAGGAGAACGATTGCGATTATATCAAGCTATTTCTCGAACTGCAATTAAGTTTATCCCATGGGAAATGGTAAGTTTAAGCTTTTTTGGGTTTTCAGAAGATTGGGGTATTTTTAGCATTACTCAAGTGATTTCAATTACGATAACTATTATCCTTATCTTTCTTTATATCATTATAATGATAAAGATGAAAGGGGTTAAAGGGATATATGATCTTATCTCACATACTCAAATAACCCGCCGAAATGATTCCTGATTGAATATATACTGAGATCTTGATTATGTTCTTATTTCTTTGAATAACTTCTTTTTAATAAATTGTTTACATCCTCGAAGCTAGCAACTTTTGGATGCAAAGTATAATTTCGGAGTTTTAATGCGTCGTGAGTTATGTCTTTAAGCTTATATTCTGAAACATTTTTATCTTTTAAGCTCATCCATAGTCCTATTTCTTTTATAAACGAGTTTATTTCATCGCAACATTTCTCAGCAGCACTCTCGTCTGGTTCACTATTTAATTTAGGATTAAAGAGGCGGGCTACTAGTGCATATTTTTCAATTGCTTGTTTCCAAGTCCAACGATTTATTTCTGGATATACGATTGCAAGACACTCTCCATGAATAATATCTGGAACATGACCTCCAATAGCCATACCTATCCCATGAGGGAGAGTTGTTCCTATGTTCGCAATACAGAATCCTCCCATGGTGGCCGCAAATGAAAGTGCTTCTCTTGCTTCTCTATTTAATCCGTCTTTAGTTGCGATTGGTAGATTCTTTATTATTTTTTTTAATGAATCCAAGGCGAACAAATCGATAAAATCCGAGGCATTCCTATTTATAAATGGTTCAAAGGAGTGAGAAAAAGCGTCAAAACCTGTTGAAGCTGTAATATGTGGTGGAACTGTTAATGTAAGTTCAGGATCTACAATTGAAATTTTTGGATTAAGACTCCAATCGGCAAGTGCAGATTTAAAGTTTTCGTCAGGATTTTTAATAACTGCCATATTAGTAACTTCGGCTCCTGTACCTGCTGTTGTGGGTACTGCTACGATGGGAAGCACTTTTGCACTTTCAATCCGCTTTTGTCCAAGGCGATAATTCCACACATCTTCTTTATGTGTAGCACCAACAGCAATACCCTTAGCAGTATCAATACTAGACCCACCTCCTACTCCTATAATAATATCAACTTCATTATCAGCAGCCAATTTAGAACCTAAATTTACACATTGATTTGTAGGATTGGGAATTGCTCCATCAAAATGAATAACTTCAACTCCCTCTTTCTCACATAAATTTTTTACTTTTTCAAATAATGGTTTCAGTGAAGAAGTTGGTTTGACAGTAACTAGTAAACCTCTTTTTCCATTTCTTTTTACAACATTTCCAATTTCATTTACACGCCCCCAACCAAATCTAATACGTGTTGGGTTATAAAAATTGAATTCTCTCATAATACATCAAAGAATTAGCTTAAATTTAAAGTATTTCATTTCTTTGCTTTGTATTGAAGAATTGAATAAATATATCTAGAAAGGAAAGTAATATGAGAAAGTTCATAATAATTAGCTTTTAACTAATAAAAGCACTAATTTTATTTTAAAAAATAAAAGATAAAAAAATTATAAAGCTCATTTAATCCATGGCATATTTCTTTGTCCAGGATTCTGCTTTACTCTCAAACTTTTTCAAGGCTCTAAAGTATTGTTCTCCAGCCTCATGATTAAGAGGATCGCCTGGATTAAAGAATGGAGGTTCCATATGCATCATACCTTTTAGAGCTTCAATAATATTTGTCAGAGTCTTACTTGGAGTCCATCCCGAAGCTCCAGTACTAGCATCTACCTTTCCGACAAGATCGGGATTGATTAAATCCAAGCATATGTTCAATTTACCGGGTGGGATTGAAGAATCAATATTTGGATGCCACATTAAGGTCACGGCGTAGGCATAGGGAGGGGTGAAAGGATAATTCTCGGGAAATTTTACTTCAAATACGAATTTTCCTTTAGAATATGGAGTACCTTCTTTGCCTAGTATAGTAAGTCTTAGATGATCGATACTCCGTCCCCAGGGCTCAATAATAACGTACTCGTCATTCTTATAAGCTTCAATTGCTTCAGTATAATCAGTTTCTTCTCGCATGATATTTCACTAATAAAACTAATTAATATAATAATAATCTAATTAATGGGAAATTAAATTTTTTATTAAATATCTAGTTTGGGTTTTCTTTAAAAAATATTGTGAAAAACCAATATAAAAATGAAGTGAAAAGAAGATTTATTTCTCCTTTTTAAGTAAAAAGAGATATATTTTTAAAAATAATTACAAGTTGTTAGAATGGGTGGAATTATCAATTAAAGAATGAAAGATCTTAGTCTTCATTTGTAACTACACTTCTTTTATACTCAGAATTACCCACGTTTTTTATGACTAATATAAAATATATATTTTCCTAAAAAAATAGTTTTATTGAATTTTCTTCGCTTTCCCATTACTATGGCAGAATCATGTTCGTTAGATTTATAACAAATAATTAATATATATATCATGAAAATTTTCAATTCTATTGTTTTTTATAAAAAAATAATAAAGTGAATTTTATTCGACAATATTAAAAAACAAAAAAAGGGGAGAATTATAAAAACATTAATTTTAAAAGACGAAATTGAGGAGTCTGTAAGGCCGAGGAAGGAAATTAGATCAGAACAGAATCCATTTGAAATGGCTAAGAAACAGATCGATATAGTTGCTGAAAAGATGGAGTTAAGTAAAAATATTAAAAAATTCCTTAAAAAAGTGGAACGTTCCTTAATCGTATCAATTCCAGTTATAATGGATGATGGTGATTTAGAAATTTTTGAAGGTTATAGAGTGCATCATTCTACAGTTAGAGGACCTGGAAAGGGTGGAATCAGATTTTCTCCTGATGTTAATCTTGATGAGGTAAAGGCATTAGCTACTTGGATGACTTGGAAAAATAGTTTATTGAATCTCCCATTAGGGGGAGCAAAGGGTGGGGTTCGAGTTGATCCTAAAAAGCTTTCAAAACGAGAACTTGAAAGATTGACTAGACGATATACTGCGGAAATTATCAATATTATAGGGCCTGATATTGATATACCTGCTCCTGATATAAATACTAATCCTCAAATCATGGCATGGATAATGGATGTTTATTCAATGCAAAAAGGTAGATCTGTACCAGGAGTAGTTACAGGAAAACCTCTAGAAATAGGTGGTTCGGTAGGAAGAGAAACAGCGACGGGAATGGGCTTGTTTTATGTGATCGAGGCTTTATGTAAAAAGGTAAACTGGGATTATAAATCTTCGAATGTTGTTATACAAGGATTTGGCAATGTTGGTGGAAACATAGCTCAGATATTAAATGACAAGGGAGTTAAAATTATCGCCATTTCGGATATTACTGGTGGATTATATGACGAAAATGGTTTGAATATAGAAGCTTTATTAAAATGGAGGGACAGTGGCGGTCTTCTAATAGATTACGATAATGAAGATTATGTACATGTTTCTAATGAAGAATTATTAAAAATCAAATGTGACATTTTAATCCCAGCAGCAATAGAAAATCAAATAACCAAATCAAATGCAGAAAGTATAAAATGTAAATTCTTATTTGAGGGTGCTAATGGTCCAACTACTACTGAAGCAGATGATATCTTAGAAAAAAGGGGAATTGTTGTTGTTCCAGATATTCTAGCTAACGCTGGAGGAGTTTGCGTATCATATTTTGAATATATTCAAGATATACATAGCTATTTTTGGAAATTGGATAGAATTAATCAAGAACTGAAAAATATTCTTGTAAATACTTTCGAGGATGTTTATAAATTATCAAAAAAAGAAGATGTGACTTTAAGAATAGCTGCCTATATGATTGCGATATCAAGATTAGCTAAAGCTATTGAATATAGGGGTATTTTCCCTTAAATTTCTTCCATTTTAAATTTGATTATATGAGTCATTTTAAAGATATCAATAAAACTTGATACATTCATCTGTGGTTTTATTCCTTCTATAACCATGATTTTTTCGTTAATGAATCTCCACAATTCTTTCTCGTTTCGAGCAATGATCTGCATAACTAAATTATATTCTCCAGCTGAAGTAGCGATGAGTTGGATTTCATTGAAGTCTACTAACTTAGAAGCAATATCATTCAATTTAAAGGGTTCAATTGTCAAGTTAAGAATTGCTATTGTTTTGTAGCCTACTTTAAAAGGATCGATGATTGTATCGTATTCTTTTATAATACCCTCATTTAACATATTTTGGACTCTGTTATGGATAGTACTTGCTGCAAGGTTTACTTTTTCACTTATTTCTTTATATGAGATTTTATAATTATCCTGTAATATGTTAAGAATCATTTTATCCTTTTCATCTATTAAAATTTTGGAAAGTTCTTTCTCTTTAACTTTTGTATATTTAATTTTATGCCTTTCAATTCCAAATAATATTGATCGTGTAAGAATATTTGTATTGATCTCTCCTTTTACTAGATAATCCTGAATTCCATTCTTTAAAGAACTAAGAGCAAGTTCTTTATCATCTAAACCTGTCAAAATGATTACTGGAATTCTTGAGGCAAAATTTACAAACTTTTCGAGTGTAGATTCTCTATCACTGTCTGGAAGTGTTAAATCTAATAAAATTATATCAAAATCTTTGTTTTTAAGAATCTCAAGGCTTTCAGATAGTCGACTACATGATTCTATATCATATAAGAGATCTGTAGATTTTTTTAATAATTCTTTAATAAGACGTACATCAGCAGTATTATCTTCTATTAATAATATCCTCAATCTTTTAGTTTCCAATTATATTCACACCTTTCTTTATCATATTGGATTTAAAGATTCTTTGATCTGAATAATATTCATTTTAATATATAATTATTTCATTCCAAATTCATAGTGAAGATTGTTTCTCGAAAGATTTTCAGAGAAATGGTATTAATTTAATATTTAAATTTAGTTTTTAAAATGAAGAACCATCAATGAATAGACATTCTATATTCTTTATATTCGATAATGCCCAAGTTTTATTGAACATATTTCACTATGATATTTAAATATATAAAATTATTTAAGTAAATAAATGTTGATTAATGATCTAAATCTATTTTAACCTAAATTAAAAATTGAGAAATTTAATTAAATGAAAATAAATTATCAAGAAAACAAAATAAGGTTCCTTATTGTTCTCATCTTAATCATCATTTCATGTATTTTAATTTATTATTTTGAGATAATACTTACAACCACTCTCCTAATTGCACATTTCTTCTATTTTCCTTCAATTTTAGCTTGTTTATGGTGGAAAAGAAAAGGTTTAATTGTCCCCTGCTTTTTAGCTGCGGTTTTAATATTAATTCATAATGTCCAAAATCAATTTTTTTTTAGTTTAGATACTCTTAATGACTTCTTTAGAGGATTTTTATTAATACTTGTTGGAATAGTAGTAGCATTTTTATCGGAACAAATATCAAAGAGAGAAATCGAATTAAATGAAATAATACAAGATTTAAAGCGTTCAAATGAGGATCTACAACAATTTGCTTATGTCGCATCTCATGATTTGCAGGAACCCTTGCGAGCAATTATAAGTTTTTCTCAGCTTTTAGAAGATAAATATCAAGAAAAATTAACTGAAAATGGTAAGGAATTCCTGTTTTTTATTACAGATGGTGCCAAAAAAATGAATATTCTTATAAAGGATCTTTTAGCCTATTCAAGAATCACAACACACGCTGAACCACCAAAATGGTATGATACTGAAGAAATTTTAAAAGATGCTTTATACAATTTGTCAGAATCAATAAAAGAAAGCGGTGCCGCTATTACTTATGATAAAATGCCAATTTTAAAAGTTGATAAAACTCAGTTTATGCAATTATTTCAAAATTTTATAAGTAATGCTATAAAATTCCGAAGGGATATCCCTCCTGTTATTCATATCGGAGTAAAGGAAGAAAATAATCAATGGGTATTTTCTATAAAGGATAATGGTATTGGTATTGACTCAAAATATTTTGATCGCCTTTATAATATCTTTTATAGATTACATACTAAAGAGGAATATCCTGGTACTGGAATAGGGTTACCTATTTGTAAAAAGATTGTCCAAAGATATGGTGGAAAAGTATGGGTAGAGTCAGAAATTGGTAAAGGAACAACCTTCTTCTTTACGATTCCAATCAAAAAAAAGGAAAAACCTTTAAAATAGGTATGAGAAGAGATGAACGAAAAAAATAAAAACATTTTCAAAATATTACTTGTAGAAGATAATCCAGCAGATGTACGTCTTACGGAGGAAGCGATTCGCGAAAGTAAAATATCTAGTGATTTACATATCGTTAAGGATGGGGTTGAGGCTATTAATTTTTTAAAAAAAACAGGCAAATATTCAAAAGCTTGTCGCCCTAATTTAATTCTATTGGATTTAAATTTACCCAAGAAAAGTGGACTTGAGGTGTTGAGAGAGATTAAGCAAGATAAAGATTTAAAGCGAATTCCTATTGTGGTTTTAACGATATCAGCAAATGAGGAAGATTTAATTAAAGCATATGACCTTCATGCCAATTGTTTTGTAAATAAACCATTAGAAATTAAAGATTTTTATAAAATTGTTAAATCGATAGAAGATTTTTGGTTTAAAATAGTTAATCTTCCAAAAAGATAAGAAGGGGAATCAACTAATATTGAAAACAAACGTATTTTTCTACAACATTTAATTCTTTATTTGGTTCTAATTTCGGTTTTTGAAAAAATTCATTCATTTTGTCGATAGGGTTACAATTCCACGGACGAGAGATACGATCATTCTCAAAAATAACTCCATGACAAATTTCATATCCTTTACAAGAGTGGTAAATTTTTCTACCTAATGAGTATTCTATCCCACATTTTGGACATTTTATCATAATAATCAACCAAATTTTAAAAAAATCTGAATAAAATTCCTTTAATTGTTTTATTTGAATTTTTAATAATTTTCGTTTCTATCTATTATAATATATAATTTATAATATTTAAATCCATTGAACATTATTCGAGGATAATTGTAAATGATGCACATTATTCAAGTAAGTCCTATATTTTGATGAATAAAATTTGATATAAAAAGTAAATTAAGAAATCTAAAATTTATAACGTGTGAAATTTCATACTTTTTTGTATTTAGAAGGTAAAAAACGTAAGAAATATATTATTTCAACAACTAACAAATATATTGAATTTTAAATGCCCCCCTCCTAGCTCAGCCCGGAAGAGCACTCGGCTGTAGAGTAATCGCGTATTAAGGTATTTACCAATGAAAATACGTCAGCCGAAACCGAGATGTCGCTGGTTCGAATCCGGCGGAGGGGATTTTTTCTTTTTTTAGAATAATTAGAGAATTGAATATTTACTTAGAAAAATTATTATTATGCTAGCCATTATTTTGTAATATAAGATTTATTAAGGAATTAAATGAAGAAGAAAAGAACTGCTGTTGTTGGAACTGGCTGGTTTGGTCAAGCACATATCAGAAACTTCAATAATCTCTCTAAACTTGTAGGAATTTGCGATAAAGATGAAAATAAATTGAATAATGTCGCAGAACATTATGAAGACATAAATACATATACTGATGTATCGGATATGATTAACAATGAGGATATTGATGCTGTAAGTATTGTAACTCCTCCAAAATTTATACCTGAAATAGCTAAGAAGTTTGCTGAAGAAAAAATTGATATTTTAATGGAAAAGCCAATGGCATTAAACTTGGATGATTTATTATATTTTAAAAAATATAAAGATGTTCGAATAATGCCAGGATTTATTGAACTATTCAATCCAGTCTATGAAAAATTATTAAACTACTTGCCAGAAATAGGGGAGATAATATCGATCGCTTCTAAAAGAATTGGTTTATATCCTAAAAGAGATTGGGACATGGGTGTTATTCTTGACTTATCCATTCATGATATCTATTTACAAGAAAATTTAATGGGTAATAAAAAAATTGTAAACTCGTATGGGGTTAAAAAATGTGTTGTAAATGGATCTCATGCTGACGCTGCATTTATTATTTTAGATTTTGGTACCGCAATTGGTCAAATTGAGTCAAATTGGTTGACTCCTTCAAAATTTCGGAGAATGTACGTTAATGGTAAAGAAGGAGGTATTTCGGTTGATTTTATTTCCCAAAAAATAAATATACGTAAAGGAGTAGATTTATTGGGTGAATGGCCAGTAACAAAAGATATTATATATACACCATTACGACCAGATGAACCTTTGAAGAGAGAAATAACAAATTTTCTTTATGATGAAAAACCTTTAATAGAATTGGATGATGGAATAAGAGCTTTAGAAATTGCTCTGAAAATTGTTAATAGTTAGTTAAAAATAATACAAAACTTACGAGGTATTAAAAATTATGGATGAAAATAGCAAGGATGAACATGAGCTAGAAAAAATACGTTTAAGAAAGATGAAGGCATTAATGCAAGCACAAAAGCAACAACAAGAAACTAAAGAGCAGATAATGTCGCTCTCTGAAAAGATTAATTTTATTTTACGAGC
Organism: Candidatus Hodarchaeota archaeon; assembly: GCA_048887165.1. Taxonomy (GTDB): domain Archaea; phylum Asgardarchaeota; class Lokiarchaeia; order Sigyniarchaeales; family SOKP01; genus SOKP01. The sequence goes on from JBHLJZ010000010.1 coordinate 60,665, forward strand.
TGTTTTAAATCCAGATGCTTATTCATATTTGGATAATATTAGAATGAAGGAACCAAATGTTTATAGGGCAATTTACAATGAATTAGTAAGTCCTGAAGTAATTCGAGATATAGATTATCTTATAGCTATCATTAGTAAGCAAGGAGGGGTTCCCAGAAGAATTCCATTAGATGTAATAATATATCTCGAACGTAAAGTGAAAGGGATTAAAGGTACAGTTAAAGTCAAAAGAGGAAATGGTGATATGATGGATTTAGGTTCCTATTTGACTAAATAATTGATATTTCTTTTAAAAAAACTATAACTACAAATAAAAATCTAATTTTATTGTTCACGAGCAGAAATTATTGCTATAACTTCCCACTCACCATTTTCGAGACGATCGGCATCAATACTTGAAAATTGAAATGCGAATGGTCTCCCAAACACCTGTTCAACCATTGGACCGAATGAAAATATAGCAAAAATTAATAATCTTTTAAGAATTGCCTCTGTTTTAACTTCAATATTTAATTGCTTAATAACCTCTTCAACTGCTTCTATTTCACCCAAATTATAATGATAACGATATTCTAATTTAAAATCAACTGGTGTAGGTGCTTCCGGATGTTCCAAGCTAATTCCTCTTTTTCTAAAAGGAAACATCACATTCAAATAAAAATAGAAAATTTCTTTGTAATGTTCTTTTAAAAGGTGTGAAATTTTAGAGCCATCTTTATAATGTGGCCAGTAATTTTGCATTATTTCTAAGAGTTTTGGGTAATTTTTGTATTTGTTTTCACTTTCTTTTTGTAGATAATCCGCTAATTTGTTTTTTAAAGGCTTAAATTCATTATCCTTACCAACCCTTAGTACAAAATTACGAAATCTTTGACTCATTATTCCATGTTAAAAACTAGTTTAGTAAGTACTATTTACCATTACATTTATCTTTTTATATGATACTCTTATAATATAACTGTTTGTATTTAACTGAATTAATATAATTTCTCTTATCAAAAATTTGTAAAACATATATAGCACATTTAATTCTTACTTATATCATGGTGGATAAAATTGGATTAATTTATACTTCGCGATATATGGAGTACAATTTTGGTCCTGACCATCCATTACGTCCCCTAAGGTTGAAGCTTACTTATAGTCTTATAGAAAAACTGGGATTATTGAACAATAGCTTACTAGAAACTTTTGAGCCGCGAGAAGCTACTAGAAAAGAGATTGAAGCAGTTCACACTTCAGATTATATAGATGTTGTAAAGAAATTAAGTATCAACCCGGATGATAGAACTGTCCAACCTTATATTTACGGTTTAGGGCCTGGAGATAATCCAATTTTTAAAGGAATGTATGAAGCCTCTGCATTAGTTTGTGGAGCAAGTATAAAAGCAGCAGAATTAGTATGGAATGATAATGAGATTGTGCATGCTTTCAATCCAGCAGGAGGACTTCATCATGCTCTTAAAAATAAAGCATCTGGATTCTGTATTTTTAATGATATTGCTGTTGCAATAAAGTATCTTAAAAACTTAAAAAGAGATATTCGAATTGCTTATTTAGATATCGATTGCCATCATGGTGATGGTGTACAATGGCTATTTTATGATGATCCAAGAGTTCTAACAATTTCATTCCATGAAAGCGGAAAATTCTTATTTCCCGGTTCAGGAAACACAAATGAATTAGGGGAAGGTGATGGTAAAGGGTATTCAATAAATTTCCCATTATTACCTGGAACGACAAATAAAATGTTTCTCAAACTTTTTAGATATTGTGTACCAAGAATATTAGAAGCTTACAGCCCTGATCTATTAATTACACAACTAGGAGTAGATATGCATTATAATGACCCACTTACTCAAATGGGATTATCAATCTCCGCATTTAGAGATGCTGCCCAAACTATGGAAACATGTGCTAAAGATTATTGTCAAAACCGATGGGTTGCTGTAGGCGGTGGAGGATATCTGATGACTGTTGTACCACGTGCTTGGACCCTCTTTCTGGCAAAAATGTTGCATGTTGAATTAGAGAATGAGTTACCTTCAAGTTGGGTACAAGAAGTTAAAAAATTAGTTAAATATGAAGATACTCCATATTTATTATGGGATAGGAATGACAGTTCTGAAAAAGATTTACTCTCTCATCCTGAAATAGCAAAAAAAATGATTGATTATAATAATGAGCTAAAATTGCTCTGTGATGAGAAATACATTCCAAATCTAACTAATTGAAATATTATTAATTCAATTTAGTCTTATACTTTTTATTCAAAGATCCAGATCTTACCTTAAGGAGAAATTTATCTTAAATAAAGACAAATTGAAGGAAATATCATTATTAAGTACTTCAGCCGAATCTCATTTTCATAGAACGATAAAGCTACTGTTATATAAATATATCTATGAATATAATAATGCCATAATTGAGAGATCTTTAGAAAAACATTATGGAAATCGGATTGCAGATATCTATTTTAAATGTGAAAATGGGCAAGAGATAGTGGTTGAAATACAAAATTCTAAAATATCAGCGAGTGAAATTATTCAAAGATCAAAAGATTATAATAAAAAAGGGATATATGTCTTATGGATCTTATATGGAGAGGGAAACTGTGTAGGTGCGAGAAAATATCCTAAAGACTCAAAAGAAATAAAAATCAGTTTAGCAGAAAGTTTTCTCCACAAAATGTATGGAGGTAGAGTATATTACGTTAATTTGGAAATTAATAATGATAAAGCATCTCTTTCAAATCTATTCGCTTTACATTTCTCCAAACCGTTAAATAAGAAGAAAAGATACCTTTTTAGAACTAGGTATAACAGCTATTTATTTCGCGATTCAAATTATACGGATATTCATAATTGGAATATATTTTGTAATGAATTCTCAGGTTTTAAAATTGCACGATTTTACGATAAGAATATAAAAAGTGTTCTTAAGAAGCGAATCGTTTCCTATTATGTTCTTAAAAAAGATAAATTTCATAAAGAAAAAAAGTTGTATAAAGCAATCTTAAAGCATTTTAAGAAAAAATATGGTCTTTACTTAATATTAAATGCTATAATTGAACTAATAAATAACAATAAAATCGATTTTCATCATAAAATAGCTCGTGATATTCAAAAGAAACTCTTTTAATACATAAAACTGTTTATTTAATATTAAAATATATTAAAAAAATATGAAATTTAATTACTCAGAACAAATATTTGATGCAAATTTGTAATGAAAAAAGTATATTTAATAATTTTAATTGTTTTTATAGTCGGTGTAGGAATTTTCATAACTTTTATGCTGTATCGAGCTGGATTTTTCTTTAATCCCGGAAATAGATATGATAGTTCTAATTTAAATTATATGGGAGTATTATTTGTAAATGAATCAGATATCAATGCATTTAATGAAGGTTATAGTGAAAGTGATGTATGTCCATGGAATTTCACCCATCAAGGACTAGATTTTTTCTTTAATAACAACTCAAATGTGATTGCAGCAACTCCAGGTCAAGTCTGGGCAATTCAAGAGCATCAAAGTGAGGGTGAATATAAATATCATGTAAGAATTTGGATTAGATTCAATCGCACTATAGAGT